>CAVFBQ010000193.1:0-935 GCA_963620455.1 uncultured Eubacteriales bacterium | reverse complement strand
AGTCCGAAAGCACTTCCCTAGCGGATTTAGGTTCTTTGTCAGATTTAATACCACAAGATGAGAAAAGTGCGCCTAAAAAGGTTATTTTAAAGAAAAACACACCTAAAAACCAATAAAATGAACTACGAACAGGCAAAAAAATGCTTAACTGATATACGAATAAAGGATTGTGAACCTTTTTTCAAAGCAAATGGTATGCTTTTGGAAGTAGGTTATTGTGAGTTGCTTAGCAACAAGCTAGACGAGGCAAAGAGCACTTTTAGTATAATAAAAGACAAGGATTTACGCGCCGATTGGGCATATTTGTTAGTTCAATTCATGAAGAATTATATCCAATTTTTCCCGTCATATCTACAAATTAGGAACTTTTTAGAAATCGATATTGGGCTTCTAATTAAGGCTGGATTGAGCGAATACGTTGAAAATGTAATCAACTCAGCGGACATCTTTTATCAAATAAACCAAGAAAGTTACAAGTTTATTGCAAGAGCTTTGATAAATTACAACTACTGGGAAGTGGCTAAGATATTCTTGAATAAAGGCGTTGAGCGATGTTACAATGACCCTGAATTACATTTTATTTATGGCAACTATTATTTAAAACATGCAAACAAACTCCTTGCCCTACACGAGTTTGAAACCTCTTTGGAGGTTTTACCAAATTATTTTCCTGCGCAAAAAATGATTAGAGAATTAACACAGTAAATTTAACATAAACGCTATAAATTACGTTATAAGTAAAACACAAGGCTATTCAATCGCTAAAACTAAAGCTATAATAGTCAAAAATCTTTTTAAATCTCTAAAGAAGTTTCAATTAAAGCTTTTAGAACCTACGTGTCCATAAATTTACGTACGCAAAAACACGTACGTTTTAAAACGGACAAAATTGATTTTAATATTAATATGCAAAAAATAATAAGTAAATTATTATC
>CAVFBQ010000192.1:0-3828 GCA_963620455.1 uncultured Eubacteriales bacterium | reverse complement strand
CTTAAATAAAATAACTTAACTATTTGTTAGCTGCTGCTCTATCTTGTTCAATCATGATTTTCAAAGCATCAACTGCAACTCTTACTGCTGAAGATGTATCTTCGCTCATTTTTTGATCTAAGCCTGCAGCTTCTCTTTCTTGGTTCCAAATTACGTGGAAGCAAGAACCACATCTGCATTTTAATGCGTCAGCTACAACAAATAATGCTGCTGATTCCATTTCAGAAGCTTTAACACCTAAGCGTTTCCAAGCTTCCCATTTTTGTAATAATTCATAAGAAACAGGCATTTTAGCTGGGCTGTGTTGACCGTAGAATGCATCCTTACATTGAACAACACCTGTGTGAGTTGTTTTACCCATTGCCAATGCTGCTTGTCTTAAAGCCACTGTAATATCTAAGTTTGCAACTGCTGGATATTCAATTGGAGCATATTCCATTGAAGTATGTTCAAATCTGATGGCGCCTGTTGCAACTACAATGTCGCCAGATTGAACATTCAAATCGATACCACCACAAGTACCTGTTCTGATGAATGTATCAGCACCAATATTGTGTAATTCTTCCATTGCGATAGAAGCTGAAGGTCCGCCTATGCCTGTTGAGCATACGCTAACTTTTTCGCCTAATAAAGTACCTGTATAGATGTTGTATTCTCTGTTTTGAGCAACGTGATGAGCATCATCAAACAACGCTGCAATTGATTCACATCTACCAGGATCTCCAGGTAAAATTACGTAACGACCTACATCGCCTTCAACGCAGTGAATGTGGAATTGTTTTTCTAGTTCTTGCATAATTAAACACCTTTTCTTCTTAATGTAATAAACACTTTTAGTTGATTATAACATTTGAAGATTATAATGCAAGAGAATTTTATTTGTTAAAATATGCTAGTACCATTGTTTTGTTGCATTTCTTTATGTACACTTTTTGCTTTTGCTGCAGTTTTGTACAATGCACTACGTTTATCAGAGTGTTTAATTTTTACATCATCAAAAACACTGATGTCGCTATCAGAGCCACGTTTTCTTGTGGCATCAACGCTAGCAACTGTTGATAAAACATCTAATGTTGTATCAAACCCATCAATATTGCCATTTAGAACATCTGAACCAATTGAAACTGCACCAGATGCACCGTTAACAAGGTCGCTCGCGTTAGCCATAGCTTTACCGTTGCCAACACCAAGTGCGTAAGATACGGCAGATAGACCATCAGATACTGCTCCCGCAACATCACCTTTTACGGCTTTTTTAATAGTGCTTGTTCCATCTTTAACTGCGTTAGCAATGTTATCAGCGTTTGAAAGCATTGATTTGTGTTTACTTGCAAATTCAGCAACGTTTGCTAATTTTGTATTATTAACTGCTGAAATTGAACCAACACCTTTTATTGTGCCAGCACTAGATACTACAGTTTTTGCAACAGAAGAAATAACTCCTGCAACATCACCTTTTGCCACGTTAATAGCAACATCAGCAACGTTAGCAGCTGTTTTTATACCTTTGCCAGTAGTAGATAAACCACTACCTGTTGTTTTTAAGCCTGTACCAACTGATGTGATAGTACCGCCTGTTGCTGCAACAGAGGCTCCAGTACCAGCAGTTGTTGCGCCACCAGTAGTAGTTGTAACACCTGCAGCTTCAACAGGTACGCCAGCTCCAAATACAGGGATTAAAGGAATACCGATTGCAGATAATGTTGCGCCAACACCTGTAAGTATGCCACCTGTTACGCCAACACCAGTACCAGCTGTAGTTGTCGTAGCACCAGCAACTTGTACGCCGATACCAATGGCTTGAAGTGTAGTACCAGCCAAATCTAACATATTAGCTACGTTTGTAACTTGTTTTGTTGTTGAAGAAAAACCTTCAAGTGTTGATTGTTCAGATTGAGCTTCTGCTTGTATATTTTGAGCTTCTGCTTGTTGTTCATTAGCTGTTTGAGTTGCGCTATCAGCTTCAGCTTGAGCACTTGCAACTGTTGATTGAGCTTGTGAACTTAATGCTTGAATTTGTGTATCATTATTATGAACTGTTTGTAATTTTTCGTTAATTTTTGCTGCGTTGTCATTTTGAGGGGTTGTTCCATTTTCTTGCATTTTTTGGATTTCAGCGCCAGTTTTTAATGTTAAAGCGCTTTGTACGCCTGAACCTGTGCCGTCATCACTTTCAAGACCACTAATTTCATTCATTGCAGCTTTACTTTGTTGTGTTAAAGCTTGGATTTGTGCAGAGTTGCCATCAACTTGAGAACCTGCACTTTCACCTGTTGCAGTGGCACTTCTAGTTTTAGCTTCTAAATTAGCTTGACTTGATTCCATTGCTTGTGTTCTTGATTTTGACCGTTCGCTAATTGTTTGAGTGTTACTACCAACGGAGTCTAAATTATTATTTTTTGTTTCACTCTCTTTTTGTTTAGCATCTGATTCTTTTGTTTTTGCGCTATCTTGTTTGCTTTCAGCATCTTTAACTTTATCTCTAGCACCGTCTAAGCCTTTGTTTGCATCTTGAATTTTGTCTTTCGCTTTCTTACCTGCGTTTTCAGCTTTATCTAACTGTGCATTAATAGATTTGGCATCAGAAAAGATAGAGATGCAAACACCAGCTACGCCACTATTTACTTTAGAGCGTGCAGCGCTTAAGTCTATATCACCTATGTTTTGTATTGAAGGAATATTTGAATTCATATCACATAACCCCTGTTACTCTATCAATTACATGCTATATAACGGATTTTTTTACTAAAAGTTTAGTAATTTTGTGTTTGCGTTAATAATTTGTTACAAATTAAAAGTTACCTTGATATAAGGGTATTTAAACCGTTTATTACTTCATCAACAGACGGAGATTTTGTACAAATATATTTATTATTTTTTAATTTACATTTTCTATGATGACATGGGGTGCATGATGATGTTGAAACAGTTAAACATTTTTCATCAATAGGGGCATAAAGACCTTGAGGTGTACAACAAAATATGGACAAGACTTTTGTTTTTTGTGTAGCCCAAGCAAGGTGTGTTGCACCATTATCAAGTGAAATTACAACATTGGCTCTTCGTAAAACTTCAATAAATTCTTTTAAATTTGTTTTACCTGCAAGACTTAAATGCTTATTACCACCAATGTAATTTATGTAATCTTCATCTTTTTTTGTGCCTGTGAAAATCAAAGTATAATCATTTTCAATTCGTTTTATTAAATCTTTCCAGTTATCTTTGTCCCAATGCTTGCCAATCCATGTTGTAGTTGGAGCAATAACAGCTATAGGTTTTGAATAATCTAAATCTTTTAATAAATCATTAACTTTTGAAATAGAAACTTCACTTGAAGGTGGGAGAGTTACCATTGTTTTATCTGTATTAATCCCCAAATATTGTGCAAATCTTAGATTTGCGTTAACCATGTTTCGGTTAAATTTATCTTTTATTGCAGGGATTATTTCATTTGCTCCAATAATTGAAAGCTCTTTTGCATCTTGAGCAATAATTCTTCTTTTAGCGCCACAAAATCTTGTCCATAGAATACTTTTCATAAGCATTTGAGAATCTATTGCTATGTCAAAATGTTCATTACGTAAATCTTTTATAATGGAAAACATTTCTTTTAAATTTTGGAATACATTTTTGTTTTTCTTCCACTTTTCGACTGGTGCAAAAAAAACTTTATCCACGCAAGGATTATTTTGAATTACATCTAAACCCTTTTCACCAACAAGCCAAAAAACTTCATAGCCATTCTGTTTTAAAACATTCGCTAGGGGAATGTTAAAGATAACATCACCTAGCGAAGATAATCTAATTATTAAAACTTTAGATTTATTG
>CAVFBQ010000191.1:0-11147 GCA_963620455.1 uncultured Eubacteriales bacterium | reverse complement strand
TTAGACTAAGTACAATTTTCTTTTAATTTATAAAATCCATTGGCATCAAGTAATTAAGGCTTTGATGCATTCCTTCGTAATTGTATTTATACTCATACTTCTTCAACAATTTCCTTGTTTCTTCAATTGTATTGTTACAATCTGGTTATACAGCAATTATTATAAGACCGCGTAATAAAAAAAATATTTGAACGAAATTGAAAAGGGGCGGATAAATATAAGACAGTTGCGAAGCTAATAAAGACAAGTAGAAGCGCCAGCTCCCTTGAGCTGGCGCTTCTATATAACATAAATAAAAATCACAAGGCTCAATATTCTAGAACTTTGTGATTAAATCTGAGTAGTGATTATTCAAAAGTATTTGGAGTAAATGAATTTTTTTCTAAATATCTTAATTCCAATCGGAAGTCAATTAACTTCTGTTAAAAAGTAGATTAATCTTCTATTAGTATTGAATACTAGCATGACTAGAAATAAAAATCAAGTCTTAAAGTTTACAATTCTAAATATATACATTTAAATTGTGCTATAATATACTTGTAGAAAATGTTTTAAGAGGCAGACATGATTACAAAAGACGTTAACAATTGGATACGAAATGCGGAATGTGGCATGTATTCGGATGAAGATGTTATGTACGAATTTTCGCGCATCGTAAAATACCTAACTCGCGAGGAGTTAGTTATGATTAAAAGAAAATTATCTCAATATATTAAATAATTACACCCAAAGGTTCATGTAATTGGCAATTGAGTGATTATTTAGGGCTGTTTTTTTTAGGTATGTTGTTGTTCCAACGTGTTGTGTTGAGTTAGAAACAGGGTCACCCATGATTATGTAGTTAAACGAATTTTTGTTATCTTGAAAATAATCTTTATTTTTTGTTTCAGGATTTTTTAATATACTTTTTATACCAAAAGCGTTGAAGGTTACAGCGCTAGTTTCCTTGTGTCTGCTCGCAACAAGTTGTGCTAAAGAGCCACCTAAAGAGTGACCAGTTAAGATTACGCTTGCTTTTGGATTTTTTGCTACTGTATCTAAGTAATATTGATTTGCTTTGTAGTATTGTTCGGGAACTTCGTTCATTGCCATTTGTGCATCACTTACGAAGTCTTTGTTATCATTTGTTCCGCAATAAGCAATTATAATGTCATTTTTCTTTTGATATGTGACGACTCTCAAGCCTGTTTCTGGGTCTTCAAGTTTGTCAACAGGTTTGTAACCATTAATTTCTTTTTGTTCGTCATTATAAACATCACGACTAAGCAAAGCCGCACTTCTACTTAAATTTTTATTGTAAAAACAATCCTTTTCTTGAGTGTCGTTTTTGTAACCTTTATTATGGAAATAAGCCCATTTATCAGATATAACCTCTTTTGTTTTGTTTAGGGCTTCTGTACAAGATTGTTTATCTGATTTTTCGTATTGTTCTTGAATCTTTCCGATAACTTTTTTTAAAGCCACAAAAAAGTGGTCAGCTTCTTGCTTTTCGATTTCAATTTGCTCTAGTTTTTTGCTAGTCCATGAGGTTATGTCATTCTTGCTTATAAATTTTTGAGGTTCTATAACTTGCGAAGTTGCTGTTTGTACACCTTGTTTTTGTTGTTGAAGATTTGAAGATGTTAGAGGAACCATTCCTGTTGGTGTTAAATAGTTCATTTGTATTCAGTTTTTCCTTACTAAAATTCCACACACAAAATTCATAAATACCTACAAAGGTAGTTACAGAGCATGTAAGTTAGGTAAATTTTTAAAATTGCTTAATTTTCAAAAAAATGTGAAAAATTCTTAACAAAAGAATTTTTTATAACAAAAAGGCGCGAAGTGCTTATGCACTTCGCGCCTTTTTACTTATTTTGGACAGATATTCATAAAGAAAAAAGAGTTGAACCTCAACTCTTCTTATTTAAACGGGATAATTTAGTTCTCTTTGACACTAATATAGTACGTTATCGGGGGGATAAAGTACATACTCCATGTGTACAGTTCATTTTTTGTCAGTCGAAAGTATAGTTTAAAAATTAAAAAACATTTAAAATTTAACCTATTTTACAGCTATAATATATTCGTAAATTCTGCCTATTTTTCTTTCCTATCGCTCATTTGCTCCATTAAATCCTTTACCGAATTTAGTGTTGCAAATTTGTTTTCTAAGTCATCCATAATTTCCCTATGGTTTTTCTCTAATTGTTCTGGAGTAACGACTATTCGTTGTTGAATTAGGTACATGGCTACAACAATGATTATAGGCGAGTATTGGAGAATATTATGCATGCCTTTCCTTTCAATATTTATAATTAAAATGACATTTTTATTATCGTTCGACTTAGCGACTTAACTCTTATAACTTTATCGCCTTTTTTACAACCTAATTGCCCAATAGTATTCCACAAGATATGATGCGGCGTCTAGTGGGTGCATTAGATTTTTTTCTTTTGATTGTTTAATTTGTTGATAAGTTGGCAAATCAATGCGTGAAGAACCTTCTTTATATTTTAAATTATAGATGTTGCATAAAAGTTTTTCTCATTTTTGACTGACCAAAAGTCCAATTTCTCCGTCTGCGCGGTGTACTTTGCTGTTGAATGCCATAATGCGATTTTTGATTGGAGGGTTAAATGGTTTTAGTCGAATATCTACATCAAATCCGTAGTTCAAAAATTTCTTTTTCATAATTACGTAATTTGTGTATAAACAAAACCTGCGAACTCTTCGTTTTTAAGAATTATCCAAAAGAAAGGACTTGTTTGAATTATGAGAATTATAACCTCTTCAAACAAGTCACTAGTGTAGTAGTAGTAGTTGTTGTTGTTATATTTTTTATCAGATTGTAAATATTTTCCAAATATTGAATATCGTAGAAAACCTTGTTGTGTCTATCAATTTTGATTTTTTTGAACTTTATCATCGCTTGACTTTTGACCTTATAATTAATAAAATGACTCTTATAACAAAAGGAGAAATTTATGAACCGTGAAGATTTGATTTTTGAGCAGTACAGATTATACGCAGAGCAAAAAGAGAAGTTTATCGACCGTTCATTTATGACAAATAAGTTTTACATGGTTATCGTTTTGGCTATGTTTTTACTGATTTTTATCTCTAAGGGTATGGCTTTTGGTAAATTTACAGCTTCAACAATTTTTGCAATCGCAGGGATTATCTCTTGTGCGTTGTGGTGGTTGAATATGGACTCTTACAATTGTTTAATTAAAATCAAATTTTCAAAAGTTCTTGAAGAAATAGAAAAACAACTTCCAATGCAACCTTACAATATGGAATATAAGGCTATCAGAGATTTTAGAAAAAACAAAAAAATGTTCTTATTCTCAGATATGCAAAAAGCTTTTGCAATCGTAGCTTTCTTGATATTCTTTATTTTGTTCCTAATGGAAGTAATCCCGCTATTCTTATTTTTTTAAGATTTCAGCATATTCAAATTTTATAAAAGAATTTTCAGTTGAAAAAACTTCCATCTCCCCTGATAGGAATTTTTTCTTGAGGTATCGTCCAAACCTTGCATACCTTCAGCTTGAAGTCCGTTTATGTAGCTCATATTGTTATTTTGCTTATTGTATTTTTTGAAAACGGTGTTTTTGCCGAACAAATTTTTTGACGGAATTTCTTTAATGTCGTAAATTCTAACCTTTTGAGGTGACTTGCACGCTTTTTCAAAAGTGTTTTTAATTTCTTCTTTCATCTTAATTTTGATTAATTCATCGATGCTTTTGCCTGAAAGTAGGGCTGATTCAATAATTTGTTTTTTGCGTTCCAAATTTTCTCCTTATATTTTTTTGTCGTCAAGATTACTGATTGTAAAGATTCTCGCCTCAAGTTTAGACTTGTCCTCCTTGCTCCATAAGTATTTACAAAGCGCCTCTAAGGCTTTTAGTGCTGAGGTACTGTCGCGAAGTTTCTTTTTGCTTGTTGGAGAACCTTTTTTATCTAAAATGTCTTCTTCAAGCGAAAACTCTGCAATTTTGAGTATTTTTTTAATAACGTAGCATTTTGGCACTTGCAAAATTCTGATTTGCGAATTAATTAACCCGTTGATGTAACCTATCACTTGTTCATTTTCAAGTAATCGTTGAGCAACTGCTTTACACTTTTTTCTCCGTAACCAGCTCGTCATGCGGCTGTTTCGCAATCTAAACATTGCAAGTATTCTTTTACATTTTTTTTCTGCATAGGTGTTAACATTTTCCATAATGTTAAGAACTCTTAATATATTTGCCCGAAACATGAAACATACCGTATTATAGTTATGCTATTTATATTTCGGCTAGTGTAAAATCTTATTAATAGGTAGAATTTCATTTCCACCTATTTTTTTTGTCTAAAATCGCTCTAGTATTATACTTGGACTCTGTTCGATGTCTGTACAAAGTTTAGAGCATATATTTGCAAGGTTATCTTTGTGCATTCCAAGCCACTGCAATATGTATGATGTATCACATATCTCTTCTCCGACTGTGTAAGGGCGTAGTTTACCCCATATTAATTCGGTAAACAACTTTGCCATCAAGGGCGTGAGTCTTATCCGAATTTGTGTTTTTATTATACAATTTTTTCTCGCAAAAAAGTCCGTTTTAAAACGTACGGATTTTTACGTACGTAATTTTACGGACATGGTGGGCTAAAATTGTTTAAATTTGTTACTTTAAGTCTAACTCACAGCACATCTGACAGGCTCCGAAAACCTTTGCGACTTTGAGGTTCTTTCTAAAGCAACAATAGTGTGGCTTGTTGAAAATTTCTTTTATAGTGTTCTCTCTTACATTGCCCATTTTCATTGAAAGACAAGGGTACATGTCCCCTACAGGTGTAATAAACGTGTTAGAAAATGGAAATTTGCAGGGCTGATATATTTCATTTATAGGTGTTTCAGCCGATGTGTTAAAGAATTTTTCTATTGCTGATAAGGTGTCAGGGCAGTTTTCAAACTTTGGTGAAAAGCGCAAACACACTCGAGAGTGCTTTTGTAGGCTTTCTATTTCCTTGTATACCTCCTTGAAATGCTCCATATTAAAGTATTTTTCAATAGGATAGTTGCCGTTAAACTCTTCAATAAAGCTATCATGGAGAATTGAGTTTTGTTTTAAGTTGTTATTGCGCAAAAATGAGATTGATAAAAACTCAAAACCATTGTCATCACACATTTTGAACAGTTTTGGTAAGTCCTCAAGATTGTTTTCTAAAACAATAGTCTTAATATCAATCATAGGGCGCTTTTTGCGTGAATTTAAATTGTCTAAATTATTTATTATTTTGTCAAAAATACCGTCTTTGTTGCGGTTTAGGTCGTGATTTTTGCCGTAACCGTCTAAAGATACGGAGAGTAGCAACATTTTAGTCCTAATAAATGCATCAATGATTTCGTCATTCATAAGTATGCCGTTTGACACGACATTAACCTTTGAAAGTGTCTTTTTGCAAGCCTTTTCAAGGATTTCGACAAAATCTTTTCTGATTAAAGGTTCGCCTCCAACAAGAGTGATAAAACTGTAAAATGGCACTTGGTCAATGATTTTGAACCATTCTTCAGTCGAAAGCTCTTGTTTGTTGCGGTCATCGCCAACATAGCAATACGGACATTGTAAATTACATCTGTATGTTAGCTCAAAAAAGTACCTCAAAGGCATAAGCGCTCTGCCATATCGAGAGTTATAACTCGGTAAAGCGTACAAATTTCTAGCTAAATCAAACATTTTTGAGTAATTAGGCATGGCTTTATTATCCTTTAAAAACGCCAGTTTTACAAGTTTTTGTTTTTATTGTAAAATCAAATTATGGAAAAGTTCTCAATAAAAATTCGTCCAATGCAAAAGCAAGATATAGACGGGATTATAGCTATTGAAGCTGCAACTTATGGTGACCATCATTGGTCTAAAGACTCTTTTTATTCAGAGTTAAATAACAATTTGGCTAGATACTACTGTACATTTGACGAAAACGACAATTTAATGGGCTATGTTGGCTCGTGGTTTGTTATTGATGAGGCTCATATTACCAATTTGGCAGTAAGTCCTGATTTTAGACGTAAACACATTGGCGAATGTCTTTTAAGAACTGTAATAGAGAACTGTTACAAAGAAAAAGTCAAATATCTTACTTTAGAGGTTAGAATAGGCAATGCACCTGCAATTGGGCTATATGAAAAATATTCCTTCAAATCTCTAGGTACAAGAAAAGGCTACTATCAAGACAACAACGAAGATGCACTAATAATGTGGACAGAAAACATTTTTTGGGATAAATTTAAAGAGCAATACGCAAAAAATGTGAGTTCTTTAGACGAAAAAATAGACATAAAGCACTATGATAATTGAAAAACCAGCAAAAGTTAAAAAGGAAAATGTATTCAAATATAATGGCGAACCTGTTAAAATGACACTAGGCACGCTAATTTTGACTTGTTTATGCGTGTTTATGATTATCATAGCAACATTTACACAAATTTCGTTTACTCATTTTATAATTCCTGCCGACTTTTTGACATACTTAAATGACGGAATTACACCATCAATCATAAAAGAACACTTTTTGAAATATTATCGTTATATTCCACAAGTACCTGTAATCCTGTTTATAGCTGCATTGTTGGGTAAAGTGTTTGGTATAATCGCAGTGTTGGTTTATATTGCAATCGGTTTGTTTGTTTACCCTGTATTTGCACTTGGCGGAGGTCCAAAATACATTATGAACGCTAATTTTGGCTATATTTTAGCCTATATTCCAGCCGTATTCTTTGCTTCGTCCATTTTAAAAAATAATTTCTGTTTTAAAAATATCCTACAAGCCTCTATTGTGGCGGTTTTAGTAATTCATATAATTGGTATTTTTTACTCACTATTCATTGGTGTAATCAGTCAAGTTCCTAATTCGCTTTTGTTGGGCTGGATTGTGGCACAAAGCGGTACAAAAATTCTTTATGACTTTATGTTTAGCGTAATGTCAATAATTGTTTCAGGCTGGATAAGACGCTTTTTGTGGATTACGATGTGTTAAGTTTTATTACAAAAATAATAATTACCTAGCAATTATTATTTTTAGGCTTTTTAGAGTACATGTTACTCAAAAAGAAGGAGATATTTATTATGACATCGTCAAACCTAAGTGAAAAGACAGTTCAAAGCAAGAACTTGGACGAATTTGAAATTTACTTGAAAAATCAATGCATGAAGACGACTTTCAACGGTATTGAAATTGAATCTTTTTCTTGGTACAAAAAGATGTTAGGGATTAAATAAAAAGTTTTAAAAAGAGGACATTTGGAAATGTCCTCTTTTTGTTGACAATAGTATTATATGTGTTATAATACTAGGTAGTTTTTTAATATTTTTTGAATAAAAAGAGGTTTATATGAAAATGAATTTAAAAAGATCTGCATTCACTTTGGCAGAAACACTTATCGTTATTGGGATTATCGGTGTAATTGCTGCACTAACAATTCCAACACTTTCTAACGAAACAAGCGGAAAAGAAACAGTTACAAAATTGAAGAAAACGCAAGCAATTTTGGAAGATGCATTCGGTCGTGCAGAAGCTCAATACGGCTCTTTAGACGATTGGACAACTCTTAATACTTCGACCTTCACTCAAAGAATGACTGCCACAATGAAACTTACAAAAGTTTGCAAGACTGATGGTGAGGATACAGGTTGTTTCGGTACTCAAAGTTCAGCGAACTTCATGAAATTAGATGGTACTGTTGCTACTGCAGCAAAGACTAAAGATTTAGGTAAAGTAGTATTAGCTGATGATTCAGCAGTAGGTTTTTACATAGAACAAACAACTAATAAAGATTGTAACAAGGACGTAACTACAGGCAATGCTTCTTTACCTGATTTACACAAGGTTTGTGGTGTTGTTACAGTTGATATCAATGGTGCAAGCAAGGGTAAATCTATCTGGGGACGTGACTTGTTCGCATTCTACATTACGAAACATGGTTTATATCCAGTAGGTATGGACGGCGATACAAATGCTAAATTCAAAGAAAATTGTATTACACCTGTTTCAGCAGGTAATGCTGCTACTGGTTGTACCGCTTGGGTTGTAACTAATGGCAATATGGATTACACTGACGTTGGCTCTGATGGTAAATGCTTGAAAGGTAATACAAGTGCTACATTAGCTTGGGCTAGCGAAACATCTTGCAGATAATCTAGTCTAAAAGATAAAATAATTATTTGAGATAGCTGACTCAATTCCAACAGGAATAGTCAGCTTTTCTCTTGCATGAGTAATCTTTAAACCGCTTATTGCAGGCACTTTAAGTTCTTGTGCAAGTTCCTTTTGTAAATCTTTTAGCCATTCTTTATTATCAATATCTAAAAACTCTCCAAACACAATTCCCGCAACGTTTTTACGGAATTGTTCTATGTTCAATAGTTGGGTAAACATTTTGTCTAGTTTATAAACGGGTTCATTTAAGTCTTCAGCAAAAAATATAAACTTTTCATCTGGTATAAAATCAAGTCCACAAAGAGATACAAGGGTTGCTAGGTTGCCACCAAAGGTTATACCTGAGGCTTTGCCCTCTCTAATTACCTCTTTTGCCTTATGCTCTTGTTTTTCATCAGTGGTAATAGTCTTAAAAAATGCTTCTAGTGTAAATTTATCAAGCTCTTTTACCCCCAAATCACCATTAATCATTGGTGCAGAGTAGGTTACAAGCCCTGCGTGTTTTAAAAACATTGCTAAAAGGGCTGTTATATCTGAATATCCAGCGAAAATCTTTGGATTATTTCTAATCAAGTTATAATCAATTTGGTTAACAAGTCGTATAGCGCCATAACCACCTCGTAGAGCTATGATTGACTTAACTTCTTTATCTTCAAAAGCGTTATGTAAGTCTTCTAAACGTTCTTCGTCTGTACCTGCTAGGTACTTATTGCTTTTTAAAACATTTTTACCCCATTTAACTTTGTAACCTAAATCTTCAAAATACTTAGTGGCTCTTAATAAATTTTCATCACTTTCGACACCGCCAGAAGGTGCTATAATGCTTATTGTATCGCCTTTTTTTAATTTTTTAGGTTTAATTAAATTCATAATACTTCTCATAACCTCATTCTTAATATATAATAATAACATGAATGAAAAATATATACCGTTATACAGAAAATATAGACCACAAACATTAGAAGAAATCGTTGGGCAAGAACACGTTAAAAAGGCGCTTACAAATGCCATTGAGCTTAATAAAGTTGCTCATGCTTACCTTTTCACAGGTCCAAGAGGTACGGGGAAAACTTCAACCGCAAGAATACTTGCAAAATCTTTAAATTGTATCAACGGACCTACGACAAAACCTTGTGGCAAATGCCCTAGCTGTCTTGATATTATCAATTCAACACCAATTGACGTAATCGAAATTGATGCGGCAAGTAATCGTTCTGTAAATGATGCGCAAAATATCTTGGAGAAAATCCAATATGCGCCAGTTAACGGCAAATACAAGATTTATATTATCGACGAAGTTCACATGCTTTCAACACAAGCCTTTAACGCTCTGTTAAAGACTTTAGAAGAACCACCTGAAAATGTAGTGTTCATTCTTGCAACAACTGAAGTTCACAAGGTTTTAGATACTATCAAAAGTCGTTGTCAAAGGTTTGATTTCAAACGTATTACTACTGAGGATATTGTTAACCACTTAAAGCATGTCGCAACACTTGAAAATATTAATATTGAAGATGATGCGCTTATGACAATTGCTAAAAATTCTGCAGGAGGAATGCGTGACAGTTTGGCACTTTTAGACCAATTGAGCGTTTTAGATACGGAACATGCGATTACGACAGAAGATATTAACATGCTTTTAGGACGTTTATCTTTTGACGTTTTGAATCGCCTATCTCAATGTATTATTAATTCTCAGCCAAATGATGCAATAGAAATTTTTAATGAAATTTATAATTCAGGTAACGAGCCAACTCAAATTTTAATGAACATGTTGAACTATTTTAAAAACTTACTTATTGTTAAAAATTGTAAGTCAGAACTGGTGTTAGAGCTTACTCAAACAACCGAAAGCCAAGCTAAGACTTTAAAAGAGCAAGCTAATGAGCTTGAAACTCAACAAATAGTTTTCTTGATTGATAAAATTCAACACTATATACAAGAACTTAAAATGACAACTAGTCAACACTTGTGGCTTGAAGTTGCAATGATTGATTTAGCAAACTTGGCAGAGAATTCAAAGCTGTTGGATTTGCAAAATAGAATTGCAAGGCTTGAAGGTGGAGAAGTCCCTCACGATGTAGTAATGCCTAATTACAAAACCCCACCAGCTCCAGTGCAAAAGCCATCAATGAAACCAGCGAGTGCACCAGTTCATGCGCCAGTCGGTGAAGTTAAGCATGTTGCGCCAGAAGTAAAAGAGGTTAAAGAAGTAAAACCTCAGCTTGAAACACCAGTTGTAGACCACTCATCTCAAGTTGAGCAACCGAAAGAGACTAAAACGCAAGCGGAAGCACCACAAGAAGAGGCTTTTCCTGCCGTAAGTACCACAAGCTACGACCATGCTGACTTAGTTACCATGTGGCATGAGTTACTTGCAAATATTACAAGTACGCCTACAAGAGAATTGTTGAAACAATTAGGTAAACCTGTGGAAATTACTCCTGAAAGTGTTGTTATTGCTATTAAACAAGAACTATTTGTAAAACAGTGGAGCGAAGAGGCTAAAAAGAAGACT
Organism: uncultured Eubacteriales bacterium; assembly: GCA_963620455.1. Taxonomy (GTDB): domain Bacteria; phylum Cyanobacteriota; class Vampirovibrionia; order Gastranaerophilales; family Gastranaerophilaceae; genus UBA6984. The sequence continues at coordinate 442 of CAVFBQ010000191.1, read as the reverse complement.
ATCGTTGATGCGGTCGACAAATTGTTTAGTCAAAAAGGCTCAAATGTTGTAATTCGTCAACCTTTACCGTCTGATAATAAAGTAAACATAACGTCTGCTCTAAAACAAGAAGTTGTAAAACCTGCACCAAAGCCTGAACCTCCAAAAGAAGAAATAACTTATGAAGAACCTTTACCAAAGAAAAAACAAGACTCTGAAATTCAGGCTACTACGGTGGTAGATGTGGAAAAACCTACCTCAGACCCTGATATGGTTGAGTTAGTTGAGGTTGAAGTTCCAACAGAAAAAACTGAAGAAAAAATTGAGAGCGAAACTGTTTCTGATCAAGTTCGTATGGTAAAAGACCTCTTTGAAGGCAAAATTGTAGAATAATTAAATATTCTTAATATTTTACGAAAATGCGTTATTAAACATGGTTACAAGGGCATATATTATATATAAC
>CAVFBQ010000190.1:0-10933 GCA_963620455.1 uncultured Eubacteriales bacterium | reverse complement strand
ATGACAAAATAATTCATTGTAAATAAAATGTAGGAGTTTAAAAGATATGGTAAAGGAGAGAAAATGAAATCAGTAGCGACATTAGAATTACAGTATGCACATAGATTTTACGGTTTTAAAGGAGAGGCTCAATATCTTCATGGGCATAGTGGTATTTTGACAATTGAAGTGGAAGATACCATAAATAAAGGCGTTAATATGGTTTTTCCTTGTAATGAAATCAAGAAAATTGCTTGGGAACTTCTCCAAAATTTTGATCATGCTTTAATTTTAAGGGAAGACGATCCGTTATTGCCTGTAGTGCTTGAAGTGTACGAAAAGCAAGGTATTAAAAACGGTGCACCTACAAATCAACAGAAAGGACCAGCGTTCAAAACTGAGTTGGCTACTGCTTATCCCGATAGTCGTTTAGTTGTAACCAAGGAAACAATGACTGCAGAGGGAATGATAGATATTGTTTATGAATTGTTGAAGGATAAGTTAAACATTTCAAAAATTACATTCGTAAGTGGCGTAAACACTGCAACAGAGGAATATCAAGTACGTGAAAATTTAATTGAAAGATGCCCTTTATGCGGTATTGCACTAGATAAAAATGGAGTTTGTCCAAAATGTGGGTATAAAAAGCCATAAAACATAAAATTTAAAGGTCATTACTAAAAAAATAAGTACTGACCTTTTTTGCTAAAGCTTGAAACCATTGTCCAGCCTGTCGGTTCACGATTTTAGAGGGAAAACGTATTGTTTTGATAGAGTTTAAGGTGGGTGAGTCCGTAAATTTACGGACGTTTTTATACTGACAAAAGTAGAATAAAGTTTAATATAATAAAAATATTAAGCTTAAACTAGGACAAAGCCTTGAAAAACACAAAAAAATAGTTTATAATGGGAAAAAAGAGGATTTAAACTATGGTTGAAAGTATTGACAATAAAGCCCTTCGTCTTTGCGGGGGGGGTAAACCCTAGCAGTAGCGCGACTTTTAGACTTAATAATTTGAAGTCTAATTTAATATTTTTGTGGCATAGAATAAAAACATTCTGTCACCCTGAACTTTTTGACAAAGCGAATAAGCGAAGATTTGAGCTTTGGGAGCCTGTCCCCAGTGTGGCAGGGGCGCATTGTTTTTCCGGAAAGACATTGCGATTCCGAAACAAGTTCGGAATGACAAAACATTCATCTTTATGTCAACCTGAATTTATTTCAGGGGCGCGTGGTTTCTTTGGAATAGGAATGACAAGTTTTAAAGAAGCTCTTGCATTCACTCTTGCTGAAACCCTAATTGTAATGGGTATTATCGGCGTAGTTGCAGCGTTGACTATTCCAAACTTGAACTCTTCAACTGCAGATAAAGAAAAAGTAGCAAAACTTCAAAAGATTTATCAAAACTTGAATGATGCATTTGGTCGTGCAGAAGCTGTTTACGGACCTATTGATGAGTGGTTTCAAAGTGACACAACAAAAAATGCTCAAACAACACGTTTTGCAGAACGTATGTCGGACTTTATGAAGAATACAAAGGATTGTGGCTATAACCTTACACCTTGTTTTGCTCAAAATTATAAGACATTAGAGGGAACCGAGGCTTCTTGGGATTCTGGTAATACTAGGCATTATACTATTGCTGATGGTTCAGCAGTGGGGTTTGTAATTAGTTATCCGACTTGCGATAGTAATGTGAGTGCTTCTAATGATAGTCCAGAGATGAACACTTGTGGCTTTATTTATATTGATTTGGATGGTGCTAAAGGTTCTGCAACTTCAGGGAAAGACCATTTTAGATTTTATATTACAAAATCAGGAGTTGTGCCAATGGGGAATCCCTCATCAAATATAGCAAAAGATGATGCGGCATTGAAGGCAAATTGTTTTAAAAATGGCAATTCTTGTGCTGGGTGGGTAATTCAAACAGGTAATATGGATTACTTAAAAGCTACGAATGGCACTTGTAAAAACGGCACGGTGCTTAGTTGGACAAATACTTCTTGTAAGTAGTTTTAAGATATTATGTCTTGCTTGTATATGTCAAGTAATTTAGTGACAAAAGGTTTTGTTTTGACTCAAGTAAGTCTTTAAAATTTTTCTTTATAATTTTTAATAATGACTGAAAATGTCGAGTCACTATGTTAAACTAAATTTATTATGAGTACACCTTATGTACCTTTACACTTACACACAGAATATTCATTATTAGATGGCGCAATTCGTATTAACGATTTGTGCAAATTCAGTGTAGAGAATGGTTTTCCAGCAGTTGCCATTACTGACCACGGTGTAATGTACGGTGATATGGAACTTTATGAAACTGCTATTCTTAAGTATAGCGGTGAACAAAAACTTAAACCTCTATTGGGTTGCGAATTTTACGTTCACAGTGGCGACATAAAAGAGCGTGACAGAATGAACAACCCTTGTTATCATTTGGTTTTAATCGCTAAAAATAACATCGGATATCAAAATATAATTCGTTTAACTTCTGTTGCTTGGTGTGATGGTTTTTATATGCACCCACGTATTAATTGGGAACTTTTGCAGGAGCATCATGAAGGTTTAATCTGTCTTTCAGCTTGTTTAGGGGGGGAAGTTTTACAAAACCTTTTACACAAAGAGCCTGAAAAAGCTCGCGAGGTTGCTAAGCGTTACAAGGATTTATTTGGGGAAGATTATTACATTGAGCTTCAAGACCACGGTTTAGAAGACCAAAAGCGTACTAACCCTGAACTTATTGCCATTGCCAAAGAACTTGGTATTGAAATGGTTATCACAAACGATTCGCATTATCTTAAAAAAGAAGATGCAGACATGCATGATACTTTATTGTGTATGAATACAAACTCAGACAAGGACGACCCTAACCGTTTTCACTTTGAAGGTAACGAGTTCTACGTAAAAACTCCAGAACAATTGAGAGAGTCGTTCAGTTGGTTAGATCAAGAAACTTTTGACAGATGTATTGAAAATACAGTAAAAGTTGCAGAAAAATGTAACATCAAGATTAGCAAGTTTGATGAACTTCCTGCGTATGATGTTCCTGCAAATCATACGACGGAAAGTTATTTTGAATATTTAGTAATAGAGGGTCTAAAAAAGCGTTACGGTGGAATTTCTAAAGAATTAAAAGAGCGTGTGGATTACGAAATGAAGGTAATTGAGGATATGGGCTTTACCGCTTACTTCCTTATTACTTGGGACTTTATCCACTACGCAAAAACACATGGTATTCCAGTAGGTCCTGGTCGTGGTTCTGCGGCTGGTTCTGTTGTAGCTTATGCATTAGAGATTACTGATCTTGACCCGATTGAGCATAAACTCTTGTTTGAAAGATTTTTAAACCCAGAACGTTTTACCATGCCCGATATTGATATCGACTTTTGTATTGAGCGTCGTGGTGAGGTTATTGATTATGTAACTAAGAAATATGGCGAGGACAGAGTTTGTCAAATTATCACCTTTGGTACTTACGCTGCAAAAGCTGCGGTTAAAGGTGTTGCACGTATTTTAAAAATTCCATTTGCTGATAGTAACAGAATTGCAAGTTTAATTCCGTCAGAACCTAAAACTCACATTGACGATGCCCTACAAGAGGGTATGGAGCTTCGTGTAATGTATGATAACGATGAACAAATCGTTATTGACCCAATTGAAGGAAAAACAATAGGCGTAAAAAAATGGATTGATTTAGCGCGCGGTATTGAAGGTATCAAAAACAACACAGGTACTCACGCTGCGGGTGTAATCATTGCGCCAAAACCGTTAGACCAAATTCTTCCAGTAAGACCTTCAAAAGACGGTATTGTTCAAACAGGTTATCCCCCACATGCGGTAACAGAGTTCTTAAGCCTTTTAAAAATGGACTTTTTGGGCTTACGAAACTTAACAACTATTTATAAAACTTTGGCTGCAATCAAAAAACGTCAAGGAATTGAGGTTGATATCAACCATATTTCATTAGACGACAAGCCTACATATCAAATGCTTATGGCTGGTGATACAGATGGTGTGTTCCAGCTTGAATCTGCAGGTATGAAGAACCTTGTTAAACGTTTAAGACCAGACGTATTTGAAGATTTAGGCGCTTTGGTAGCCTTATTCCGTCCTGGTCCATTGGATTCTGGCATGGTTGACAAGTTTGTAGATAGAAAACACGGACGTGTGCCAATTACGTTTCCTCACCCATCTTTAGAACCAGTATTAAAAGATACTTATGGTACTATCGTATATCAAGAACAAATCATGCAGGTGTTCCAAGTTCTAGCAGATTACTCACTAGGTCAAGCCGACATGGTTCGTCGTATGATGGGTAAAAAGAAAATCGATGAAATGCAAAAGCAAAAAGGTAAGTTTATCGAAGGTGCTGCACGTCATGGTATGGCTGCAAAAGATGCAACAGATTTATTTGAAGATATTGAAAAATTCGCATCTTACTGTTTTAACCGAAGCCACTCTGCTGCTTATGCCTTTGTAGCTTATCAAACAGCTTATTTGAAATGTCACTATCCCGTTGAATATATGTCTTGTTTACTTTCAAGCGTTTCAAACGACCAAGAAAAAACTCAATTATACATTGAAGAATGTAACAAGAAGGGTATTCAAGTATTACCGCCAGACATTAACAAGTCTTATGCTGAATTTGCACCCGATGGAGATGACATTCGTTTTGGTTTAGCTTCAATTAAACAAGTGGGCGAAGTGGTTGTTGAAATGATTATTAAAGAGCGAGAAGAAAATGGTGAGTTCGCATCAATTTATGATTTCTGCAAACGTATTGACCCAAAAGCTACAAACAAACGTGTTTTAGAAGGTTTAATTAAGTCAGGTGCGTTCTCAAATCTTGAAAAATCAAGAAAACAATTGATGGAAAACCTTGAATACATTGTAAACACAGCAAACAAAGAGGCTAAAGCAAAAGAATTAGGGCAAACAAGTCTTTTTGCAGGTTTAGAAGATAATGAAGATTTTGCAGGAACTAAATTCCACCTTGCTGGTTCTGAAGAAGAGTTCACAAATAAAGAACTTCAGGCTTTTGAAAAGGAATTTTTAGGGTTCTACGTATCTTCTCACCCATTGTCATCAATTATGGACAAAATGCAATTCTTGATGTCACACAAGATTACAGAGGTTAAAGATTTGCCTCCAGACAAGGTCGTAACTCTTTGCGGGCTTGTTACAAGCGCAAGAAAAATTCCTTATAAAAAGGACCCTTCAAAATTCTTGAAAACTATTACAATTGAAGATTTGACAGGTAAAATTGAAGCAATTTGTTTCCATCAAAAAATAGGAGAATTTGATAGCTTTATGGAGCCTGAAATGAGAATTATCATTACCGGCAAAGTTAGTTACAGAGAAGGTTCTGATGAGCCAAATATCATTATTGATGATGTGAAACCAGTTGATAATGCAAATATATTTATGATTTCTCTAAAAGAAGAAATCCCTTACGAAGAGCTAGTTGCTCTAAAAGATGGTTTAGCAAAACATTCCGGCGGTGATCCTGTTGTAATCAAAGTTGTAGAGGACGGTGTTGAAACAAAAATAGCTTCATCTCCAACTTTTTGGGTTACATCATCAAACGATTTAGCACATTCAGTTAAGTCAGTAGTTAACCGTAATATTGATGTTGAGATTAAGTCGATTGAAGAAAAGTTATAATTAATGTTTGTGTTGGGGGTGAAACCCCAACCTACAACAAGCGTTAAGTCCTTAGCCATCCTGTGAATTTATTTCAGGGATGCATTGGCTTTAGGAAGAACCTTACGATTCTGAAACAGGCTTGGTTTATTCGGGGTGGCGACGGAGTAACGTCCGAGCACCACCTTACGGGTTCGCTCACTTTGTTTGACTCCACCCTACCGAAAAACCGAAAGTTCAGAATGACATTAGATTTGAGCTCTAACCCTCAATCTTCTCGATTTTCACAAAACGTTACGTAGGGCTTGCAATTCAAGAATTTTTATAATAAACTAATCCATGTCAGAAAACTCACGTTGAATATGAATTTCCAATAGGCTTAAATAGCTTTTATTTTGGCGTATTCAAAACAAATATTAAAAAGAAAAGATTAGTAGTATTACTTTATAAGGAAGGTAAAAATGTCAAACGAAGAAAAATTAGAACAAACTGAAGTTGTAGAAGAAATGACAGCTGAAGCAACTGCAGAAGAAACTACAGAAGAAGCTCACGAAGAGTTTGAAGATGTAGCAAGAGAAAAAGGCGAAAGAAAACAACGTTCTCGTCGTAAAAAAGTCGAAACTCAAGAAGAAAAACCAGTTTCTGAATGGCAAGAACGTGTAGTTCAAATCAGACGTGTAACAAAGGTAGTTAAAGGTGGTAAAAAATTAAGCTTCCGTGCTGTTGTTATCGTTGGTAATCAAAAAGGTCAAGTTGGCGTAGGCTGTGCTAAAGCTGCTGAAGTTATTATTGCTATTCAAAAAGCTATAGCTGACGGACGTAAAAACTTAATTAACGTTCCAATTTTCAAAACAACTATTCCACACCCAATCAAAGGTGTTTCTGGTGCTGGTGCAGTAATGTTAAGACCTGCAGCTCAAGGTACTGGTATTATCGCAGGTGGTGCTGTTCGTTCAGTATTAGAACTTGCTGGTATTGAAAATATCTTATCAAAATCACAAGGTTCTAAATCACCTCTAAATGCAGCAAATGCAACATTAGACGCATTACAAAAATTAACTCCATTCTCAGACGTTGCTAAAAAACGTGGTTTGACTATGGCAGAATTATTAAATTAGTCCACTGGCTAATTTTGTTATTACTTTGATTATTATAAAAAAGGATTATAAAAATGGCTAAAACACAAACAAAAATGGTAAAAATTAAATTAGTAGGCAGTTTAATCGGTGCATCACCTGCTCAAAGAAAAGTAGTTACTGCATTAGGCCTAAGAAAAATGAATCAAGTTGTTGAACATGCTGCAAGTGCAACAATCATGGGCATGGTTAACAAAGTTTCTCACTTAGTTACAGTTGTAGAATAATTTAGAATTTAGAAAGAAGGAAATATAATTATGATTACATTAGAAGATTTAAAACCTGCAGAAGGTTCAACAAAAAAATCTAAAAGATTCGGACGTGGTCGTGCATCAGGTCATGGTAAAACTTCTTGCCGTGGTGCTAATGGTGAAGGACAACGTTCTGGTAGAAGTTCTAAAAGAGGTTTTGAAGGTGGTCAAATGCCATCATACAGACAAATGCCTAAATTAAAAGGCTTCAAAATCATCAACCAAATTAAATATGCTGAAATGAACGTAAGTGCTATTGAAAGATTATCTTTAGAAGAAGTTTCTTTAGAAGCATTAAAAGAAATCAAAAAAGCACACCCATCTGCTCAAGGTTTAAGAGTTATGGGTAACGGCGAAATCAAAAGAGCAGTTACAGTTAAAGCAAACTATGTAACTCCATCAGCAAAAGAAAAAATTGAAGCAGCAGGCGGAAAGGTTGAATTAGTATAATGCAACAAGGTAAAATGAGAATGCCTACTTCTGCAGATTTAATGTCAATGTGGAATGCTTCAGGTTTAAAAAGTAAAATCATATTTACTGTTTTAATGATTGTTGCGTTTCGTTTTGGCGTACAAATGCCGATTTTTGGTATTAACAATGCTATATTCTCGAATATTGCAAGCGGAAACAACTTGATTGGTTTCTTAGATTTATTTTCAGGTGGTGCTTTAGGTAAAGTTTCTATCTTTGCTTTAGGTATCGGACCTTTCATCACCGCCTCTATCATTATTCAATTGATGGCAGTTGTAATCCCTTCTTTGGAAAAATTACAAAAAGAAGAAGGAGAAGCAGGCAGAAGAAAACTATCTCAATATACAAGAATATTTACTGTAATTTTAGCCGCATTTCAGGCTATAATCTTTATGGTTTATATGAGCCACTTACCTGGTGCTATCGTTTCAGGTGTTAATCCTGTAATGTTCTACATCAGTTCTGTTGCAGTTCTTACTGCAGGCTCTGTTCTTGTAATGTGGATTTCAGAACTTATTACTGAAAAAGGTATCGGTAATGGCGGTTCTTTAATTATCTTTGTGGGTATCATTTCCGGTATTCCTATTTATTCTTCAAGAACAGCACAAATGGTTTCTAGAGATCCATCTTTAGGTTTTGGATTGTTTATGTTACTTCTTATTTTCTTTGCAACAATGGTTGTAATTGTTATTATGCAAGAAGCAGTAAGAAAAGTTACAATTATCAATCCTAAACGTCAAGTTGGTAACAAGGTTTATGGTGGGGTAAATACTTTTATTCCATTTAAGTTGAACCCTGGTGGGGTAATGCCAATTATCTTTGCTATCGCAATTTTGTTATTCCCTACTACTGCATTGAGTTTGGTTGGACAATCAAACTTACCTGCAGGTCCAATTAAGGATTCTGTAATGTGGTTAACTCAATTCTTGAGTCCAGATGGAATTCCTTATTACATCATTTATTTCTTGTTAATCTTTGCGTTGACATTCTTCTACGCATCAATTATGCCGAATATGCAACCAAAAGATATTGCAACTAACTTGAAAAAATATGGTTCTTCAATTCCAGGTATTAAACCAGGAAAACCAACAGCAGAAGCATTAGATAAAATCTTGAGTAAAACAACATTTATCGGTGCGATTGCACTTGGTATTATTGCATTAGTTCCATCTTTTGCATCTTATGCAACTAACATTAAGACCTTGCAAGGGATTGGTGCTACATCTTTAATCATCATGGTTGGGGTTGCACTTGATTTAATTAATCAGGTTCGCTCTCACTTGTTGGCTAGAAATTACGAATCATTTTTAAAACAATAAAAAATAAATTCGAGGAGTATTTTTAAAAATACTCCTCTTTTATAGGAAGATATAAGTAATGAGAAGATTTATCAATATTTTTGCATTCGTTCTTGCAATTTTAGTAATTATTTTTATGGCAATTCCATCAAAAACAATTAACAAGAACTCTGCAGTTTACGTTGAACATGAATGGGATACTTTGGAATCAGTTATTTTGGGTTCACCAAAAATGCTATCTGTTCCTCAAATCCATAAATCAATTTTAGGATACGGTTTCATTGTTGATAATGAAAAAGTTATGAAAACTGAAGTTGGTAAACCAATTCAACAAATAAATCCGTCTTTATTCTCTATGATAAATGACGAATCAGACGATGTTTCAAAAATTTTAAAAGACAAAAATATTTCAATAACAAGATTAAATCCGGAAGTTCTTGATGTTGCTGAATTACAATACATGAAATATATTCAACAAGGTCATAATTTCTTGTTTCCAAAAGATGCTGTAATTGTTATCGGTAATACAGTAATTGAATGTGCTCAAAGAGTTCCAATGCGTGATAATGAACGTTTTATCGTAAGAAAAATCTTTAAACCATTTGTAAAAGAAGACCCATCAATCAGATATATTGCTGCTCCAATTCCATCACCAGCATTTCCTGATAAAGGACTTTACTTAGAAGGTAGTGATGTTCTTGTTGATGGACACAATATATACGTTGGACACTCAGGCAGAGGTACAAGTTCAAATGGTATTTTGTGGTTACAATCAGTTTTAGGTGCAAACTACAATGTTTATAAAATTGACATTGTAGGATTTGTTCATTTGAATTCAGTTATGACTTTAATCAGACCAAACTTGGGTATTAAAGTTTCAGGTGCAATCACAAGTGAATTACCAAAACCTTTAAAAAACTGGGAATTTATTGAAATTACTCCAGACGATGCAAAAAAATACGCAACAAGTGTTTTGGTTGTAGGTCCAAACAAAGTTCTTGTTGATGAACGTTTTGAATCTTTGATTTCTGAATTAAGAAACAAAGAAGTAGACGTTACATCAGTTCCATTTGAAGATATATCTTCATTTGGTGGCGGTTTGGGAAGTTTTTACTCTCCAATAAGACGTGCATATAATTCTGAAATTAATTCAGAAAAGATTAATGCAGAATACTTTAAAAAGCACGGAATGGAAATGTTAGACTCAATAAAAACATTTAATTATGCGGAATTCTTCTCTAATGCTCAAATGGTGGTTATGGGAAAAATAAATTCCTTATTAAATAAATAATTCAAAAAGGGCGGTTAATATCCGCTCTTTTTATTGTTAAATACTTGATTTTTTCATATTTATAGTATGATATTTATATAGACAAAGGAGATAAAATGGAAACTTTGAATAGATCAAAAATTTTAAGTTATGTTCCAACAGTAATTGAAGCATCTTCTAGAGGCGAACGTTCTTTTGATATCTTTTCAAGATTATTAAGAGAAAGAATTATTTTTCTAGGCGATGAAATTGATGATGAATTAGCAAATTCAATCGTTGCTCAATTGTTGTTGTTGGATAGCGAAAACCCAGAAAAAGATATCATGCTATATATCAACAGCCCTGGTGGTGTAATTACTGCAGGTATGGCAATTTATGACACAATGCAATTGATTAAAGCAGATGTTCAAACAATTTGTATTGGTGAAGCGGCTTCAATGGGTGCATTCTTGTTATGCTCAGGTGCAAAAGGTAAGAGAATGGCTTTACCAAGTGCTAGAATTATGATTCACCAACCTTTAGGTGGTGCTCAAGGTCAAGCAACTGATATCGAATTGGAAGCAAAAGAAATTTTACGTATGAAAACTATGTTAACAACAATCATTGCAGAAAATTCTGGTCAAAAAGTTGAAAAAGTTGTTGCTGACTGCGAAAGAGATCACTACTTATCAGCACAAGAAGCAATGGAATATGGTTTAATCGACAAAGTTTTAACTGCAGGTCATTAATCCATTAATTCAACTGAAATTCAATAATAGTATATAAGGCGGTATCTCAGATACCGCCTTTATCATGTCGTAGCAAGGATTTCGAAGATTTTATTTTTCTTAACAAAACTTAACAAACTGCTCAAAACATGGCAATAATTGAATTACAAAATA
>CAVFBQ010000189.1:1191-3314 GCA_963620455.1 uncultured Eubacteriales bacterium | reverse complement strand
TAATGATACTATGCAAAAATTTTAGATAGGAGAATTTATATGCAATATAGAAAACTTGGTAACTTGGAAGTTTCGGCAATCGGTTTGGGTTGTATGGGAATGAGCCATGGTTATGGCAACCCTGCTGATAAAAATGAAATGATTAAACTAATTCGTTATGCTTACGAGAATTTAGGAGTAACATTCTTTGATACGGCAGAATGTTATGGTCCGTATACAAATGAAGAATTAGTCGGCGAAGCACTAAAACCGATTAGAGATAAAGTAAAACTAGCTACAAAATTTGGTATTACGGTTGACAAAGATAACAACCAAATTTTAGATTCCCGTCCTGAAATAATCAAAAAATCTATTGAAGGCTCTTTGAAACGACTTCAAACAAATTATGTTGATTTGTATTATATGCATAGAGTTGATACAAAAGTTCCTATTGAAGATATTGCAGGCTGTATCAGAGAATTAATCCAACAAGGCAAAGTTAAACATTGGGGATTATCTGAAGCAGGTGTTCAAACAATTAGAAAAGCACACGCTATAACTCCTGTAACAGCAATCCAAAGTGAATATTCTATGTGGTGGAGAGAACCTGAAAAAGAACTTATCCCAACTCTTGAAGAACTAGGAATAGGTCTTGTGCCGTTCAGCCCTTTAGGCAAAGGATTTTTGACCGGCACAATTAAAGCTGACGCAACTTTTGCAAGCAACGATTTCAGAAGCATTGTTCCTCGTTTTTCAAAAGAATGTTTAGAAGCAAACCAAAAATTTGTGGATTTTGTTAAAACTATGGCAGAACAAAAAGGAATTACACCAGCACAATTAGCTTTGAGTTGGATTTTGGCTCAAAAGCCGTTTATCGCACCAATTCCTGGAACAACAAAACTTCATAGGCTTGAAGAAAATATGAAAGCTGCTGATATTATTTTGACTGATGATGAAGTAAACGCACTAAACTCTGAAATTTCAAAAATAGAATTAGTCGGTGCAAGATACCCAAAAGCACTTCAAGAAAGGGTTGGTAACTAATGAAGGTATTATTAATAAACGGTTCACCAAACGAAAAAGGCTGTACTTATATCGCATTAAACGAAATGGCACAAACCTTAAACCAAGAGGGAATAGAAACCGAAATTTATTACATCGGAAAAGCCCCGATTGCACCATGTAGAGCTTGTCGTGCTTGCGGGAAAATTGGTCATTGTGTAATCAATGATAAAGTTAATGATTTTGTTGAATATGCAAGAAATTTTGACGGTTATGTTATCGGTTCACCTGTTCATTATGGTTCGGCAAGCGGAGTTATTGTGCCGTTTTTGGATAGAGCATTTTTTGTAGACTTTATGAGTGGACACAATTCATTTATCCACAAACCTGCAACCGCAATAGTATCGGCACGCAGAGCAGGTACAACTGCAACGCTGGACCAATTAAATAAGTATTTTCAAATTAACCAAATGCCGATTATTTCAGGCAGATATTGGAATATGGTTCATGGTGCAACTCCTGATGAAGTCAAACAAGACAAAGAAGGTATGCAAAATATGAGAATTCTTGCCCGTAATATGGCATACTTCTTGAAGTGTAGAGAACTTGCAACAAAAGCAGGACTTGAACCACCTAAACAAGAAGAAGTTGAATTTACTAATTTTATAAGGGGCTAGTTAATGAAAAAACTTTTACTTTTAATTCTTCCAATATTGATTCTTTTTACAGGTTGCACGCTTGCAAACAATAATGAACCACAAGGAGGTTTTATGAATGATAAAAAAATCTTAATCGCATATTTTTCTTGGAGTGGAAACACTCAATATGTTGCTGAAAAAATCCACAATACGGTTGGCGGTGATATGTTTAAAATAGAAACAGAAACTCCATATCCGAGTGATTACCACGAAGCAGCTTACGTTGTAGCGAAAAAACAACACGAAGAAAATATTAAACCGAAATTGAAAGATAACGGTCACGTATCTGATTATGATGTAATTTTTGTCGGTACTCCTGCTTGGTGGTACGAAATGGCTCCTGCTGTTAAAACTTTCTTAACAGAAAATAATTTTGAAGGTAAAACAATAGTTCCATTTATTACCCATGGTGGTGGCGGGAAATATTCTATACCTGAAGATATG
>CAVFBQ010000189.1:0-1181 GCA_963620455.1 uncultured Eubacteriales bacterium | reverse complement strand
GGCAAAACTTGCAAAAGGTTCAAAAGTCTTGAAGCCTTTTGTTGTTGCCGGTCGAGGTGATAAAAATCTTCAAAACGACATTGATAATTGGATAAAAGAACTTAAATAAGGAGGTTCAATGAAAAAGAATTTAATTTTAATTCTATCAGCCATAATGCTGATAGGTGGATTTAGTATGCCAACTTTTGCTAAAAATATAGTTGGAAATGCGAATGTTCCATACATTAAACTGAATAACGGAGTTCAAATGCCACAGTTTGGCTTAGGAACTTTTGCTCTTGATGATAAAAACGGAGAAGCCTACAATGCAGTTTTAACTGCACTAAAAGCAGGTTATCGCCATATTGATACTGCCCATGCTTATGGTAATGAAAGAAGTGTTGGTCGGGCAATTAAAGATAGTGGCGTTCCACGTGAAGAAATTTGGGTTACATCAAAATTATGGCCGAATGAATTTGGAGAAGGCACAACTGAAAAAGCAATTGATAGAATGTTAAATCGCTTAGATTTAGATTATATTGACTTAGTTTTTGTTCACCAACCGGTCGGAGATATTGATGGTGCTTGGAAAGATTTAGTTAAAGCTCAAAAAGAAGGTAAAATTAGAGCATTAGGTATCTCAAACTTTGATAAAGATGAACCGCTATTTGACAGTTTTATGAAAACAATCGAAGTAAGACCTCAAGTAATGCAACTTGAATGCCACCCTTATGCTCAAAGAAAGCATTGGCAAAAGAAATTAAAGAAAAATAATATTCAACAAGAGGATTGGTATCCATTAGGAGGCAGACAAAGTAATGGTTTGCTATTAAGAGACCCTATAATCAATAGAATTGCAAAAATTCATGGCAAATCACCTGCCCAAATTATTATTCGTTGGCATATTCAAGAAGGATTTATTGTTATTCCTGGAGCAAGTAATCCTGATTACATAAAAGAAAATATCAGTGTATTTGATTTCTCATTGAGCAGAAAAGAAATGCAAGAGATTAGAAAATTAAACAAAGAACAACGCATTTTTAACCCACCTTTTGAAGAACAAAAGAGAAATTATTTAAACACTATTTTAATTGATTAATGAACATCAAAAGACTGCCAAATAAAAACTTGGCAGTCTTTTTTCCGTTTTGTTGCTTTGAGGGTTATAATTATTCTAATGTAATGGAAGATAATGACACAAA
>CAVFBQ010000188.1:4024-6359 GCA_963620455.1 uncultured Eubacteriales bacterium | reverse complement strand
GTGATAAATTGAAATTGCGGCAATAAATGTGGCTAAGATTGCAGATTTTTGATTAGAAAATTTATTTGTTAAAAGATAAATTCCTAAAGTACCGAAACTCCCAAGAATTACAGGAACTAATCGCATAAATTCTATTGTTAAAGGTGCAAAGCAAGTATATATTTTCATTATTAGGTAGAAAAATGAAGGATTACCGGGGTCTATAAAGATAGAACTTATAGGATAAATATGACTTGCCGGAAGGTTAATGACAAAAACCTCGTCCCACCAAAGCGGATAGGCTGTAAATTGATTAAATCTGCACAAAATCGCAAAACAAAATATGCACCAAAATAGCCATTTGTTATTTGGGTGGGGCTTGTATTCAAGCAAAAATAATCCTGCGATTAAGAAAATCCAAGTTATAACAAAGTATCGCAAATTGTAAAACAAAGCTAAAAACGACACTATAACTGCGTTTAAATTTCCTCTATAATTACCTTCTATAGGCAAATTTATTGTGTTGTTTGTTATTTTTAAGCTGGATTTGTTAAAATGATAAAATTTTCTTCCAACAAAAATGTCAACGCTAGAGATGTTCTTAAACGCTTCTGTATTATCAGAATTTAGCTCTAATTTCTCAACTTTTCCATAAAGAACTTTTGAAATAATTACATCTATAGCTTGGTTTGCAGGAGAATTGAACGTTTCCCCGTTAATTTTTATAGAATTCTGATATTTATTAGAAATTTCAATGTTTACAGCTACAGGCGTGAATAAACCGTTAAAATAAGGTATATTTAGCTTTTCATAATTTAGAAGAAGGCTTATGAAAAAACTAAATAAAGCTAATATAAAACAAATTATTCCGAATTTATTTCTACCCATTTTCATATCCTTCTATTATTCTACAATAAACAAATCAATTTTGTTTTGATATCTAGCTCAACTTTTTTTGAATAATAGCTGGTGTAAATTTTTGTATGTAATGTATTCTATTTTTGTAAAAAATATGCAATGATATCACATGTAAAAAATAAAAGGAGCTTTCTAATGGAAGAAGATGTAAAATATAGTCCGCTAGAAGAATTTGCAAACGCTTTTTCTCACGCAATAGGAACATTATTATCAATATATGGCTTAGTTTTTCTTGTTGTAACGTCAAGTACACCGACAGAAACGGCATCTACAGCAATTTATGGTGCAACAATGGTTATTTTATTTCAATCTTCAACCTTGTACCACGCAATGGTTAATGAAACTGCCAAAAAAGTTTTCAGAAGAATTGACCATTCTGCAATTTTCTTGTTAATTGCAGGTACTTACACTCCAATATTGTTGCTAGTTGTACCGTTTCCTCATTCTGTTGCCTTGCTTGCAATGACTTGGTATTTGGCAATTATGGGCATAGTTTTTTCTTGTATAACTTTAAAATTTAAACACTTGAATGTCGCTCTATACCTAATTATGGGTTGGTTGTCACTGTTCTTGATGTTCAGAATGTGGGCTTATAACCCAGTTTCAGTTTACTACTTATTAGGTGGAGGTTTGTTATTTTCGCTAGGTTGTGTATTCTATCTGCTTAAAAAAGTTCCATATATGCACTCTATTTGGCACATGTTCGTTTTAGGCGGAGCAATATTGCACTATATGGCGGTAATGTCCCTTTTAAGATAGTTAAGCATCAATTAAATCTGATGGAAGATATTTTTGTTTATATGTTTCAAAGTTTTGTTTAAACTCGTCTTCGCCAGATGTTTTTAATTCGTTCAAGTATCTGTGCTTGTCGAAAGCTGATTGGTCAATTTGAATTAAGCAAACTGCAACATTTGAACAGTGGTCAGAAACACGTTCAATGTTGTTCAATACTTCTGTCAATAAGAACCCTAACTCAATTGTACAAGTTCCGTTTTGCAATCTTTCGATGTGTTTGTTTTTAGCATCGTTGATTAAAATATCAATAACTTGTTCTAAAGGTTCAACCTTTTTAGCTTTTTCAAGGTTATTTTCGTTAAATGCTTCGACTGTCAAATCCATAATTTCTGATAATGCGCTTGTAATTCTTTGAATTTCAGCTTTTGCTTCATCAGAGAAACTAATTTGTTTTTCATTCATATCTTTAGCAACTTTTAAGATATTTACAGCGTGGTCGCCGATTCTTTCAAAATCACTAATGCAGTGAAGAAGTTTAGATACTTCGTGGTTGTCTTTTTCCGTCAAATCTTTGCTTGAAAGTTTAACTAAGAAAGTGCCTAATTTATCTTCGTACATATCAATTTTAGGTTCTTTTCTTAAAATTTTATCCATTCTCTTTTGACTGAAGTTGTTAATCATTTTCATTGAACGGAAAAAGTTT
>CAVFBQ010000188.1:2294-3946 GCA_963620455.1 uncultured Eubacteriales bacterium | reverse complement strand
GTCATATTCTTACATTCAGCGATTGCAAATGTAGGAGTAACTAGCAATCTTTCGTCCAAGAATACAGTTTCGTCATCTTCGTCAGATTTAGATTTAACAGCCCAAATAGCGATTTTTTCTAATTGTTTAATGAAAGGTAACAACATTATTGTAGTTGCAACGTTGAACATCGTATGGCATAACGCAATACCAATTGGATTTATTTTGTCAGCTAAGAAATCAAATCGAACAATTATGTTTCCAACATAGAAGATAGTTAAGAACACGATTGTACCAATTAAGTTAAATGAAATGTGAACCGCAGTTACACGTTTTGCATTAGTACCTACACCAATACTTGAAAGCAAAGCTGTTGCGCAAGTACCTATATTTTGCCCCATAATAATTGGGATTGCCATACCAAAAGTTACGCCACCTGTCATTGATAATGCTTGTAAAATACCAACTGAAGCAGCTGAACTTTGAATGATACCTGTGAAAACTGTACCGATTAAAACACCCAAGATTGGGTTTGAAAATGCAGTTAATACGTGAGTAAATTCAGGCATATCTGCTAATGGTTTCATAGAACCAGACATCAATTCCATACCGTACATAAGAATTGCAAAACCTATCATAATTCCGCCGACACTCTTACGTTTGTCACTTTTTGAAATCATCATTAATAAGATACCTACTAAAGCAACAAGTGGTGAGAAGGATTCAGGTTTTAAAAGTCTTAAATAGAAGTTATCACTTTCAATACCAGAAAGTGATAAAATCCATGCTGTAAGTGTTGTACCAACGTTAGAACCCATAATTACGCCGATTGTTTGGCTCAAATCCATAATTCCTGAGTTTACCAAACCGACAAGCATTACTGTTAAGGCTGATGATGATTGAATTGCGATTGTGATACCAGCACCTAATGCAAGCGATTTCATTGGGTTTGATGTCATTAATTTTAACATCTTTTCTAACTTACCGCCAGCGACTTTTTCTAAGCCATTTGACATTACACTCATACCATATAAGAAGAACGCTAGCCCACCTAATAGCGTAAAGACTGAAAATATATCCATTGTTTTATTCCTTCCAAATTAAAATGTATACCATGTGTTTACACAAACATTATAAAAAAAAGAATTTTTACTGTCGATATAATGTAACATTATCTTTATACTACTTTAAACTATATACATATATTTTATAGACAGATGAGAGGTTGTCAAAAATCTTCAATAATTTTAATTGAGAATTTTGAACTTGTCTGATAGGCTCTGATGAAAAGATATATTCACAACCTAAAGCCTTCAATCCATTTACGTCAAACAAGTTTTCAGCAGGTAATAGTACAAGCTGATGTCCCCAATATTTTGTAGTTGATTTAAGGTTTGGAAACTCCTCAAATGCGCGCTCAGAAATCTTTTCAAATCTGTGCTTGTATACTAATGGATAAACATTGAAATAACCAGTTAGTGAGTAAAAACCATTAAATGCTGCAACATTGAACGGCAAGCCTACTGTCGCAATTTTATAGCTGTTTTGAGGTTTTCCGATAAAATCTTTAATTTCGTTGAATTGGTTTTGCGCAAAGTATTCTTTGTATGTCGGATTATTGTTTCTAAGTCCGTTCATAAACCAAACAGAATTGCTGAAATATATGTTAAATC
>CAVFBQ010000188.1:0-2188 GCA_963620455.1 uncultured Eubacteriales bacterium | reverse complement strand
TATTGCGACTATGTATTTGCCGAATTTAAAAAAAAATTTGTTAATTATATCAAGTGAAAAAGCAAACAAAACGTACCATACAAGTGGAACTAGGAAATAAAAACGGTTGAATTGGAAGGTTTTTATTGTTTCGTGGTTGTCGGTAAAGTGTAAGACTGGCTCGTAGAATAGGAAAACTCCGTAAATTGCCGAAAATATTGCCAATAACCCCCAACAAGATAAAATTTGTTTTAAAGTTTCTTTTCTGTAATATATAGCGTAAAAAGTTGAAAAAGTTGCAACAGGTAACACAAAAAGCATTGTCATTGTTGATGTACAACTTTCTCCATCTCGTAATAAGTGCTTTGTAATTCCTGTAAAAATAGAACCGAAAAATCCATTTATAAGATGTGAATTCATTTCAAATAGTGACCAATCTTGACGATGAGGTTCAAAATCAGAGAAGAATGTTAAATATAAAAATCTATAAATTGTAATCACTGAAATTATTGAATATAGTGCAATTGCACCCAAAAATACATAGTTTGCTTTCTTTGTTTTAATAAAGTCATATAGCCATAAAATGCTTATGCAAGTTAAAAAGAACGGCGTAACAAGCTCAAAGTTTACGCAACAAGGCATTAGACAAAGAATAATCCAGTTATAAACTTTGTAATTTTTAGCTCGTATATTCAAAAATGCCCACAAAAGCAATGGTTGACCTAATATTGTTAAAAAGGTAAGTGTTAAATAGTTTGGAATAAAAGTAAAACACAACGCACAAGCACATAAGAAGTAGTCGTTACGTCCTTTTAATAAGTAGTCTTTTAATAAAAGGTACATTCCGAAAAAGCCGAGGATTCTTGATAATAAATCCACTGTGATGTAAGCTTTTAGCGGAGATAAAAAGTTAAAAATTGCGACTTGGAAAATTAATTCTGAGTGAAAACAATTTCTTGGGATTCCCTCATAAAAATTAGGGATTACGTAGTCTAGCGGTAGCCAATATCCGTGGTCAGCAATTATCTTGTACCACACAAAGTAGCTGTCAAAATTATCCCATACCGAAATTATGATGTTGTGTTTCAAAATCAAATATGGAAGTGCGTATATAAATATAACAAATAGCGACAAAGCTATTGCAATTAGACTGTGTTTTTTCATATACTAACAATATCATAAAAGTTATGGAGTTGATATGAATAGTAAAGTTTGGTTAATTTTGCCAGCATATAACGAAGAAGAATTAATTGAAGAAACTGCCAAAAGACTTGACGAAGTTTTAAATAAGCTTATAGAGAACGGAAAATTATCTCAAGATAGTCGAATTTTATTTGTAGATGATGGCTCTGACGATAAAACTTGGTCTAAAATATCTGATTTGCACAATTCAAACGAACATATTAAAGGCTTGAGATTGGCGGTCAATACTGGACAACAAAACTCTATATATGCAGGAATTATGCACGCAAAGGCTGAAAATGTTGATGCTGTAATTACTTTGGATACTGATTTACAAGACGATATTGAAAAAATTGTAATCTTTATTGACAAATTGAACGAAGGGTATGAAGCCGTATTTGGCGTGCATAATGAACGTAAAACGGATACATTTTTGAAAAAGCATACAGCGATTGCGTTTTACAAAATAATGAAATTTATGGGTGTCAACATAATTGAAAATCATTCTGAATTCAGATTGCTAAACCGTACTTGTATAGACCGCTTAGCAGAATTTAATGAAGCTAATTTGTTCTTGAGATGTATTGTAACTCAGCTTACTAAGAAGTATGTGTTGGTTGATTATGAGCGTAAAACAAGACTCGGTGGAACTCCAAAGTTCTCATTTAATAGCTCTTTTGAACTTGCCGTAAATGGAATAACCGCATTTACACTAGACCCTATTAGATTGGTTGGGGTTGTAGGCTTTGCTGTAACTTTGTTTAGCTTTTTGTTGTTGTCAAAATGCTTGTTTATATTTACAATGTGGTTCTTTGGTGGATTGCAATTGCTTGCTATTGGGGTAATTGGCGAATATATTGCAAAAATTAATCAAGAAACAAAAAAACGTCCACGCTATTTTGTAGATGAAGTTTTGTAATTTAATGTTATACCACACTCGTTTTCTATTTTTTGCAGTTCTTCAAATATTATGTCATTCTGAAACAATTTTAGCATGCAATTATTCAATGTTGTGTCACCCTGAACT
>CAVFBQ010000187.1:0-14577 GCA_963620455.1 uncultured Eubacteriales bacterium | reverse complement strand
AAATTTATCAAAACTTGAATGATGCATTTGGCAGAGCAGAAGCTGTGTATGGTCCTATTGATGAGTGGTTTCAAGGAAGTAATGAAAATAATGCAGAAACTATCTTTTGGGATAGAATGACAGAGTTTTTAAAGTATTCTAAAAAAAATACCGATGGCGGCAGTACAGATTTAGTAGGAAAACTTTTAAATGGGGGCACTAGTGTTGTTGTTGCAGCTACCACTACATATATATTGCCAGATGGAGCAATGGTTTACGGTGAATATAACGGACAGCCAGAAGCAGATAGTGAAATAGGTTGGTTCTCTATTGCTGTAGATTTAGATGGACCAAAGAAAGGTGCTCGAACTTGGGGAAAAGATACATTTGATTTTGAAGTATGGGGTGATCATAAAGGTATTACTCCACTTGGTGAAAACTATGATCTTAATACTACCAAAAATAACTGTTTTAAAGAGGGTTTTGGTTGTGCAGGTTGGGTAATCAAAAATGGAAATATGGATTATTTGAAAGCCGACAACACAGGAAAATGTCCGAACGGAAAAACTTTGGATATAACAACTAATACAACTTGCAAATAAAATTGCTAAAATTTAGGTAAATTTTTGATTTTGTCCGTAAAAATACGTACGTATTTTTACGGACGTTATTTTACGGTCTAATTTCTGTAAAATACTGTAAATGCTATACTTTAAAGCTTATTTTAAATTTGGTAAGCTGTTTATAAAGTCTGCAACACCGTTGTTTGTTGAACTTGCTGGAGGTGTTATAGGTGTTGTTGTAGTTGTACTAGGGTTTAACACCTTGTTGATAACGTTCTGAGCGTTTGTTTTTGCTGTGTTTAAGGTGTTTTGTAAATTTTGTTGCGCTTGACTAGGTTGATATACCGTCGTAGTAATTCCTTGAGAACTTGCTTGTGGTGTAGCTAACCATTTGAAGTATGATACAGAGCTTGTAGACTCTAAAGAACCGTTTATAGCGGCCTTAAACTCTTTTGTGTTGACTTGAGCTGGCGATAAATCAGGTAATAGCGCTAAGTTTTCACCGCTAGGATTAGTTGTCATCTGGTTTATAAGCGATGAAGTAACTGTTCCAATCTTTGGTATAGCGGCTATCAGGCTATTTACAGAGAAATTACCGATTGGACCTAAAACGCTAACAACCTCGTTAGACAAGCGTCCTAGGATAATTAGGTCGGCTCTGTTGTTCAAGATGTTTACACGCCCTTTTATGTACATACTCATTGCTGGGCCTGATGTTTGGATTCTTTCAAGTGTTGCCCAGCCGTTGGATAGTGAAACAGAGCCTTTTATATACTTGAATTCGCCTGTTTTCTTTACCTTTACAGCACCAGCAACGGCGCTCATGGTTGTTTTTAGTATGTTATTAGCCAAAATGTTTTGTGCATATAGCAAGTTTTCTAACTTACCTAAAGCTCCCATTTGACCGTTAGAAACTATGAATTTTACGTTTCCCTTAAGGCTTTGCATAATTTGAATATCTGTAAGCCCTCTAGCTGTAAGGTTTATAGCATCAAAATCAAGTAAACCGTCCGTCAAATTACGCATTCCAGTGCATGCGTATAGTGCAGAATTTGCGTTTAAGTAGCGTCCTTGAAGGTTTATACCAGTGCTTGAGTATAATAAATTATATGTGATTTTGCCTGCAATCTTGCCACCGTAGGCGCTTGCGCTCACATTGTTCAATTTGAATATGTTGTTATATAGGTTAAAGTCAGAGGTAACATTTGTTGCGACCATTGTGCCTGATGAAATTCGCGCTACCTTTGCTTTTCCACTTGCAATGGTTACTCCAGCATCAGTACCTGGTGCAATATTACTTTGTGGAAGTAATGAAATCATCTTCATAAGGCTGTCAGCATTGATGTTTTCAGCATTGAAGGTCATAGAACGTATGTATACACCGCGATTGAAGTTACTATTCATGGTCGCAATGATTTGCATTACTGAATCTGCGACTTTTATATTGCCACAATATACGTCAATAAGGCTCTTTGTGGCATTTACTGTAATGTTTTTACCAACGGTTTGAATACTTGGTAGCGAAACGTATGGAATGTTTAACAAACCTGTTATTATTGGGTTTGCTACTGTTCCTGATACGTTTAAATCACCTTTTATCTGTATTTGAGAGTTTGCAAATGTCGGAATACTTACAGTTACTTGGTTTGGAATTGTTATATTAAATCCGCTAATCGTTTGCACCTTGCCCAAAAGGTTATTAATAGAGCCTTTTGCCTGTAAAATCTTTGTTGAACCTGAAAGGTTTGCATTAAAGTTTTCTGTAATACCGTTGTTATGAGAAAGTGCGTTAATGCTGATATCATTGACTTTTAGCGTGTTGTTTTCAATCTTTAAATCGGCATTAATCAATGAAGTCTTACCTTTTAGTGAATTAATATCAATGATTGATAAGTGGTTATTGTTGTTTGCAAGGATTTGAGCGTTAATTGTTTGAACTTTAGAATTGCCAGAAACCTTTGATATAATTGGCAATTTGCCAGTTGCTTTAATATTATTTCTAATACTTTTATCTAATGACGAACGAATATCACTGGCTCCCAATAAGCCTCTTGCTGTAATATTTATGCTCAAATCAGGACTTTGATAGTTCTTAATTTTGCCCCAAACACCTATTTTAGAGTTATTTAGCATTACATAAACTGAGTTTAGGTCAATATCTTTTTCATTAAAATTAATTTTTGAATTAGGAATAGAAAAAGTCGGTAAACCCGTCATAATAACCTTTAAACCAAGAATATGACCTGCTCCGTTAATCTTTGCGCCCTTTGTAGTTGCATCAATCTTTGCAAGAGGAAGAATAACAGTGGTTTTATTAGGTTTGTTGTACAGATTTATATTTTCTATAGCGATATTAATTTGTGGTACGATTGAGTCTAATTTACCTTTTATAACGCCGTTTAGAGTAATATTTCCTGATTTAATGTTATTTTCTTTTAAGGCTTGAAGTTGTCCAATAGCAAGCAATGCGCCCTTAAGTGGTATTTTATCTGCAAGAACACTTATATTTGCGTATGCGTTAGTATTAATAGCACCTTTAAGTGATAATGGTGCGCCGTTAAAGCTAGCAGAAGCCTTGGAAATATTGATTCTATTAGATGAGAAGTCAATATCAGCTTGAATATTTTTTAGTGCAATATTGTACAAATTATAGTAAATATTGGCATCTGAAACCTTTAAATAACCACTAGAATTAATAGTTTTGAAGTCACTTTTAATATTGAAATTTGCTTTGATTAGACCATTTGCCTGAACTGCGTTTAAATCAGTTATGCCAACAAGTGGAAGGACCACATTAACAAGTGAGAAAAGGTTTTTAAGTTCTAGTTTGTTTGATTTTACGTTCAAATCTATATATTGATGTTTTCCATATTTGAAAATACCGTCAATACTTGCTTTTTCGCTAATATCAGTATAAAGTTCCGATAAAATTTTAATACTTTTTCCCTTTAATTCAAGGTTTAATGAACTTGCAGGAAGTTGTTTTCCTTGAACGATTGCAGACATATTGGTAATGTTAATTTTTCCGTCAGTCTTGATGTCTTCTATTGAGCCAGAAAGTTTTGCTACTGCGTTGATATCGGCTGTTAAATTAAGTTTGTATAAGTTTTTAAATATGGTTATAACGTTGACTTGGCAAGTCTTTTCGTCAGTTTGTTCTTTAGAAACTTGTGTAAAATCAGGCATTACAAGTGATGTAAGGTCTAAATTGTAAGTAATTTGTTTGCGTTTATCTAAAAGAACTTCACCAATGGCTTTAAACTTGATTTTTTTGTCTAAAATAAAGTCAGAAATCTTGAAGTCAGCACCTTTTACGGTATAGTGTTTGTCTGAAACGTTGTCAATAAAGGTGATTGAGTATTTCTTTATGACAATATCAGGCATGTTTTCTGAAAAAACAAGTCCATAAGGTAAAACAATAGTTGTTTGTGCGTTTTGAGAGTTGTTGCCTGAAGTAGGAAGGAATTTTTCTATTGTAAAATGACCATCTTTTTCTACTCCAAGTCTAGTAATAATCTTGTCTATAGCGATTTTATTTATTTTTATTTTTTTTAGTGCTAAATAAGGTAGTGAAATTGTCACATCAAGGTTGTTCACTTGTGCGAACTTTTCACCGTTTTTGTAAAAAGCATTGATTTGACCGACTTTTACACCCGCAGATAAGTTCCAGGTTGTTGAAACTTTTACCTTTTCAAACTTTATAATAAGTCCCTGTTCAGGATTTTTATCGTTATTAAGTTCATAGTTATAGTCTTCTAGCTTTACAAATGCTGGAATTGCGAACAAAAATGCCAAGTAAGCAATTACAAACAGCGAACCAAATGTAATTAAACTTATTTTTAAAGCTTTCATTACCTTCTCCTTTATAAGTTTTTAACTCTCGAAAAGACCTCTGTATCTGGACTATCATAGGTATGAGTAAAGAAATATGCACTAGATGCAACCATTGCAGCGTTATCTGTACAGTATTTCATTTCTGGCGCGTGTACTTTGATACCTAGATTTTCTAATTCAAACATTTTTTTGCGGATTTCACTATTAGCCGCTACACCACCAGCGATTACAGCTTGTTTGTAGCCTGTTTCTTCAATCGCTTTTTTAACTTTTTTAACTAAAGTTGAACTTACACATTCTTGGAATGATGCGCAGATGTCATTTATTGGTAAATCTTTACCGTCAAATGATTTAACTAAGCGTAATACCGCTGTTTTTAATCCGCTAAAGCTGAAGTTATAGCCGTCAACTTTTGCTTCTGGTAATTTGAAAGCGTGAGGATTACCTTCTTTAGCTAGTTTATCAAGAGTTGCACCACCTGGGTAAGGCAACCCCATTAGTCTTGCAACCTTGTCATAAGCTTCTCCGACAGCATCGTCAATGGTTTCTCCCATAATTGTTATATCTGAATTTGATTTAACATTTAAAACTTGAGTATGTCCGCCACTCACTAATAATGCGATAAATGGAGGTTTTAAGTCTGTATTTAAATAGTTAGCACTAACGTGACCGTTTAAGTGGTTTATTCCAATAAATGGTTTGTCGTAAATAAGTGCAAGTGTTTTAGCTGCATTTAAGCCTACAAGCAAGCAACCAACTAGTCCTGGTCCAACAGTGCCAGCAAAAGCATCGATTTGTTCAGGTTTCAAACCAGAACTTTCAAAAGCTTCTTGAATTACTGGGTTAATAGTGTCTAAATGCTCACGAGCAGCGATTTCAGGGATTACACCGCCGTATTTTGCGTGTGTTTTAATTTGTGATGCAACCACATTTGCTAAAACTTCTCTACCGTTTTTAACGATAGCACAAGCAGTTTCATCACAGCTTGATTCAATTGCCATTATGATATTATCAGCACCTTCGCCGATTTCAACTTCTGTTCCCGTAAAAAAACTTTTTTTCTTCATATTTGTATTATAATACAAATATGAATTTTATAGACAAAGCAAAAATTAAAGTTATATCAGGTCATGGTGGCAACGGTGTTGTTGCGTGGCGACGTGAAAAGTTCGTTGATAAAGGCGGTCCAGCTGGTGGTGACGGCGGTCGTGGCGGTGACATTTATTTAGTTGCAGACGAAGGTTTATCAACACTTTTAGATTTCAAATATAAATCGGTTTTCAAAGCGCAAAGCGGTGAAAACGGCAGAATTAAAAATCAATACGGTAAAGGTGGCTCAGATTTAAAAATTAAAGTGCCAGCTGGTACGGTTGTTCGTGATTTAAAAACAGACAAAATTATTGCAGATTTGATTCACGACGGGCAAGAAGTTATTATTGCTAAAGGCGGTCGTGGCGGTCGTGGTAACGCTAAATTCTGTACGCCACAAAAGCGCGCCCCACAATATTGTGAACCGGGTGAACCTGGTATTGAAAGAGAATTGGCATTAGAATTGAAACTTATTGCTGATGTTGGTTTGTTAGGTATGCCAAACGCAGGTAAATCAACCTTTATTAGTGCGATAAGTTCTGCTAGACCTAAGATTGCTGATTATCCCTTTACAACGTTAGTTCCAAACTTGGGTGTTGTAAGAAAACCGACAGGTGACGGCTATGTTGTAGCAGATATTCCAGGGCTTATTGAAGGCGCTTCAGAAGGTGTAGGCTTAGGGCACGACTTTTTACGTCACGTTGAAAGATGCCGTTTCTTAGTTCATATTGTGGATTTAACTCAAGAAAATCCAATGGGAAATTACGACAAAATTAACGATGAATTGGCTAAATATTCAGACAGATTGGCTAATTTATATCAAATAGTTGCCTTGAACAAAATTGATGCTATTGATGAAGAAACTAGAGATAATTATTATAAACAATTCAAAGAAGTTGCTGACGATGTATTCTTAATTTCTGCCGCAACTCACGAAAATGTAGATAAATTGACTTATTTGATGGCTCAAAAAGTTGATGAAATTGAAAAACCTGTTTCTGATGTTGTAGTTGAAGAAGATACAGGTGCTTATGATAATGACGATAGCAGTTTTGAAGTTATCAAAGTGGCAAAAGATGCATTTATCATTATGGGTGGAAAATTGAAACGTCTAGCAAGTGTTACGGACGACAGAAACCGTCAACAAATCTTGAGATTGCAAAATGTAATGCAAGGTATGGGCGTGTTTGATGAACTACGAAAACAAGGTATCAAAGACGGAGATACAGTTGTTGTCGGTCACTTAGAATTTGAATTTTATGATGATGAATTTTAAAAAAGGGTACTGTTTGTCTGAACTCTTTTTCAACATGTTGATATTTTTAAAATTATCATTATAAACCAATTAGGGGATATTTGAATAAACTCCCTTAAATTTTTGCCTGTTTTATCCGATAATAGTAATAGCGAGGTTTTATATTATGTTTTCCCCAATGATTCAAAATCTTATATCATCGAGTGGTCAACAAGTTGCAATGCAACGTGCTGTTCAATTGAACACATATTTGAACCCACCTAAATTATCTAACGTTGACATGCCAAAAGATGTCGACAAAAAATCTTTTGCTGAAGTTTTGAAAAATTCTAAAGCTCAACAAACTGATAAAACAGGTTTTGGTTCATTAGTTAAAACTCCGTCAGAATCAGTTAAAGCTAAAATTTTAGGTTCTACTGGTAAATTTGGCTCTTTAACAGGCTTAGGTAATATAAGTGCTTTAACGACAGCATCTTCTACAACTTCGATTCCAGAAGTTTCTCGCAATGCACCGAAGTCTCAAATTTTAGCTATGATTGATAAAGTAGCTAAAAAACACGGTGTTGACCAAAAGTTAGTAAGAGCTTTAGTTCGTCAAGAATCAGGTTTTAACCCTAATGCTACATCACACTGTGGCGCACAAGGTTTAATGCAATTAATGCCAGCAACTGCAAAAGGTTTAGGTGTTACAGACGCTTACAACCCTGTTCAAAACGTTGAAGGTGGCGTTAAATACTTAAAAGGTTTATTAAATAAATACAACGGTAACGTAATTTTAGCACTTGCAGCTTATAACGCAGGTCCTGGGGCTGTTGACAAATACGGCAACGTTCCACCATACAAGGAAACACAAAATTACGTAAAATCAATTTTGGCTAATTATCTATGATGAGTTTATTTAATTTTATATACAGATATTTTATAGTTTTATTCGTTCATTCTACTGGCGCAACCAAATAATATCATTGAATATTATTAATATCATTAGAATAATTAGAAGTGTGAAGAAAACAGTGCCGATTTTTTCGACTGTTTCATCTTTTAGTCTTCTTCCTCGTATTTTTTCAATGATTAAGAATAAAATGTGACCGCCGTCAAGCGCTGGAATTGGTAAGAAGTTCACGATTGCTAAGTCCATAGAGATTATTGCGGTTAATAATAGTCCGTAAAATAAACCGCTGTTTTGAATGATATCTCCGCCAACTTTTGTAATCGCAACAATACCGTGCAAGTCTTTTAATGGAACTTTGCCTGTAAAGATTTGTCCAAGTCCATAAACCATATAATATGTGTTGTCATATAAGTATTTTGTACCATATTTAAGAATCGATTTTATACCTTGAGTTTTAATCAGTACTTCTTTAGATTCTAATTGAACTCCAATTTTACCTTTTTCATCAGGTGAGAATGCTTTTAGAGCCAAGTACTTGCCATCTCTATTAACCACGAAGTTCAGAGGATGAGTATTGTCAGCCATCGCTTTTGCTAAATCTCTAAGTGAGAATTGTTCATTGCCTGTAACGTATTTGTTATTAGTAAGACTATCTCTAACTTTTAGTTGAACCTCTGATAGTTTTTCATCATTGTTTTCAGGTTTTACAATACCAACTTCTTCCTCTTTTTGTAAGCTAATTGAAGGTTCTGCTTCTCTTTCTGGAAGTTTTACAGTTACACCTTTAGGTATAACTTCATCTTCTGTGAATACAAAGTTGATTTCTTTTAATTGCAACAAGTATTTATCAGCTAAGTTTTTGTTGTAATAACCATCATTACTTTTGCTTAGATTGATAATAGTTAGCAAAGAGTTTGTATTAGTGATTTTTGTATCGTTTAAAGATACGATTCTATCACCTTTCTTTAGACCTGATTGCCAAATAGGAGCTGTTTTTTCAGCCATAATGTCATTTACGTAAACATCATATTTGCCTGCTGGCATGTAACCCCAGTGAAAAGCTGCAAAATATACAATTATAAAGGCGCAAATTACGTTGAAAACTACGCCTGCCGAAACAACTACAGCTCTTTGGTAAATAGGTTTGTTTAAAAATCTGTCTGGAGAATCTTTGTCTAATGCGCAATCCTTTTCATCATCAGGAAATGATACGTAACCGCCTAACAAGAAGGCGTGTACTAAAATGGTTACATCTCCGATTTTCTTTTGAAATAATGTCGGTCCAATTGGTAAACCGAAACCGAATTTTTCTACTTTTATTCCAAACATTCTTGCAGTGATAAAGTGTCCAAATTCATGCACAAGAATTAAGATACTCAACAATACAAGCATTATTAAAATTGACATAATATCTCCTTTTTTTATAATATATATTTTATCATGAAAAATTTTTTGTTAAGTCTTTTAGATTGGATTTATAAAAAGAAATGTTATTTTTGCGGAAGTTCTAAAGAGTGCGTGACAATGTGCAACAAGTGTTATGACTCAATGTCGCACTTGCCATTAGAGGTTAATAGAACGATTCTTAATGTGAAAATTTATGCGTGTGGACTTTACGAAAAAGTAATGCAAAAAATGATTAGGGGCTTAAAATATCATGGACAAATAGATATGGCTTACTATCAAGCGAAATTTATGTGGGAATACTGGCAAAAATTAGGCTTAAACGATGTTTTTCAGGTTGTGCCAGTACCAATTTATAAGACAAGGCAGAAGAAACGCAAGTACAATCATATGGAACTTGTTGGAGAAAATTTTTGTAAACTCTCAGGCTATACTTTAAATACGGAACTTATCAAAAGGGTTAAAGATACGAAACCTCAATATAATCTGAAAAGATTTCAAAGAATGGAAAATTTGTCAAATGCCTTTGATGTCGATAAATTGGCACTTTTAGATAAACCAATTCTTCTGATTGATGATATATGCACAACCGGTTCAACATTTGAATCTATGATAGAAGAATTGAATAAAAACGATATTTATAATATAACATGCTTAGCAACAGCAACGGTGGAGTTTTAAATGAAAAAGATTTTATTTTTAATCTGTTTAATAATTTTCGGTTCAAGCGCATTTGCGCTAGATTGTGATTCTGCATCACAATGTACAATTATTGGTAAAAAATTAATAGACCAAAAAGAATATAAAGGCGCAATTGAATGTTTTGATGGCGCAATAGCGATGGATGAAAATGACGAATTTGCGTACGCCTTCAGAGCAAGAGCAAAATATTACTTAAAGGATTACGAAGGGGCAGTTGCAGATGCTGAAAAATCTTTAGAACTTAGAAAAACATCAATTGCATACAATGCTAGAGCAAGTGTAAGATATATTAATGGTGACCTTCAGGGTGCTATTGAAGATTTGACTAGCGCAGTTGAGTTAAATCCAAATTATATGGAATGTTATGAAATGCGCGCTAGAGCTAATGTTAAGCTAGAAAATTACGTGGAAGCTTTGAATGATGCAGGCAAAGCAATGAAATTAAACCAAAAATATACTAGGTGTTATGATGTAAAAGCTAGAGCTGAAATGGGTTTGAAGGATTATCGTTCAGCAAATAGAGATTTCTTAGTTGCATCAAAAATGTATAAGACAGATGGTGATAGAAAATCATATCGTGTAATGAAAAAATTGGCAGAAAAATGCGAAAGGAAAATTAAGTGATAATTGCTGAATTTGCCAAATACTTACAGCAGCATGATGATGAAATCCTTGAACATAAATCTAGTTGCAGTTTACTTTGTGCTTGGGTTCTGTCGATTTTAGAGCGAAAGCCTAAAAACAACATTGAAAAAATTGTTCATGCCGAAATTGCTTTAGCTCAAAATGGATATGGTGAATTTTTACTTGTTGCAAAGTCAAAAAGTGGTCAGAAATTGACGAATGCTCTTTATAATTTTGCGCTAAGCTATGAACAACACTTAATGCGTAAATGGTTGCATGACAAGAATGCAAATGACTTCAATAAAGGCGACATGACAACTTAATACAGATTAACTTAGATTAAAATTTGTATTTCCTTAACAAATTTTAAACTCATGCTTGATTTTGAAATATGTTTTACATAAGATATTTTTACAAACCGCAGACAGTTAGTGCCGAAAGGCTTAATGTAACAGCTAACCGAGGTCAAAAACTTAATTTAAATAGTATTTTGATTGGAAATTTTGCGGCTTAATGTAGGCAAAATTTTTTTTATGCTTACACAAAATAGGTCGATAAAAAGTAAATCCAAAGGAGAAAAAATGTCAACAAGAGCATTTAAAGATGAGAAAATCTCAGAAATTAAAGAAAAAGTTGATAAAGCACAAGTGGCTATCGTTACTGAATACCGCGGTATGACAGTAGAAGAAATCACAAACTTACGTCGTGAAATTCAAAAAAACGGTGGCGATTACATGGTTACTAAAAACACTTTGGCTAAAATTGCTATTAAGGATACACCCTATGAAATCTTAGCTGAAACTTTAAAAGGACCAATCGCTATCGCTTTCGGTTTTGATGACCCAGTTAGCCCAGCTAAAGCTTTGTCAAAATTCATGAAAGATGTTAAAAAAGGCGAAATTGTTGGTGCAGTATTAGATGGCAAATTATTGTCAGCTTCTGAAACAAAAGCGTTGGCTTCTCTTCCATCAAAAGAAGAAATCTACGCAAAAATGCTTGGCAGCATCAATTCACCAGCATCTGGTATCGTTGGTTCTATCAATGCAGTTATGGCACAACTTACACGTGCTATGGCAGCTGTTAGGGACCAAAAAGCAGCTTAATTACGCAATATCGTAATTAAAAAATAGTAACTACTCAGAAATTTATTATGAAAGGAAAATAAAATGAGCAACGTAGAATCAATTTTAGAATCAATCGAAAAATTAACTTTATTAGAAGCAGCTGAATTAGTTAAAGCTATGGAAGAAAAATTCGGCGTATCAGCAGCAGCTCCAGTTGCAGTAGCAGCAGCTCCAGCAGCAGGCGCAGCAGATGCAGGCGAAGCAGCAGATGCAGAAGTTACAGTTGTATTAGCTTCAGCAGGCGCTAACAAAATTGCTGTATTAAAAGAAGTTCGTGCTATCACAGGCTTAGGCTTAAAAGAAGCTAAAGATTTAGTTGATGGCGCTCCAAAACCAGTTAAAGAAAACGTTAAGAAAGAAGACGCAGAAGCTATCAAGAAACAACTTGAAGCAGCTGGTGCTACAGTAGAAATCAAATAGTTTTCTAAAGTAGATATTTAGTATAGGGCGAATTTTTCATTTGAAAATTTCGCCCTTCAATTTATACTTTATGTAAAAAAAGTTTACAAAAAGGTTTGTTTATTAAAGTTTTAAACTTTTTAGCCGATAATATTCAAGAAACGTGAAATATTTATGCCCAAAAGGAGTACGCTTATGGGAATGTCAGCATCACAAGCAAGGTTATTGTTTATCTCATCAAGAATGAGTGATATTGAATTGCGTTCACAACAAATAGCTAATACAAAAATAAGATTGGCAGATGAATCTGAGCAAGTTGCAAATAATTATACTCAAGCCTTAAATAAAACTATGTTGAAGGTTAACGATCCATTAAATAATACATCTACACAGTTGATGTACTCTGATATTATGGGACAAAATGGAATTATGAGTGGTAGCTATAACCTTCAAACTCAAGATGGCAAAATTGTTGTTTCAAATGATGTTGCCGCTGCATTTGAAAAATCAAGAGGTAATGTCTTTAAACCAGATGTTTCAAGTTATCAAAATGCATATAATGATGCAAATAGAAATTTAAGTAATGTAAATACCTTCTTATCGACAAATAGTTTATCTGTAAATAGTGATGGAACATTAAAATTTCCAACAAAAACTGAGTATGTAACAACTACAGATTCAACTACTTCAACTGGTGGTACAGGTGGAGCAAGCGGAACAACTAATAATGCAAAAGTTACTACAACGGATTTAGTTTCGTCAATTGGCGGAGCTGGAAGCACTAGTGGTGTAAGCGGAGTAAGTAGTTCTGGCACCGTAAATACAGTAGATGGTACAAGTTCTGCAGGAGGTGCAGGCGGAGTTAGTGCTTCATCAGGAGTGAGCAGCTCAGGTACAGTTGGTACAACTGATTCAACTTCATCAACAGGTGGCGCGGGTGGTTCATCTGGCGTGAAAACTTTAGGTACTGTAAGTACAGTTGATAGTACAAACTCTGCAGGCGCTACAAACTCTGCCAGCGGTATTAGTGGAGTTAAAAGAGCTGCAAGTACAGCAAATATTCAATCTGTAAATGCTGTAAACAATACTGATATTGTAATGGATACTTCAAGCTTACGGACAACAGATTTATTGATGCAAAGCGATGATATTGAAAAATTCAAGCTAACAACAGATGGTGGTGGAACTACTGTTCTACCACCGAAGACAGGAACTACGACAATAGTTGATACTACTGTTATACCACAGACAATAGAAACTATGACAATAGTTAATACTACCACTACTGGTGGTACAGGAGGTACTGGAGGAACTTCTGGTAGTTCAGGGTATTACGAAACAACAGAGGTATATTCAGATGCACAAAAAGCTAATTTGACGGCTCAATATAACAACTTGGTAAAACTTGTTAAGGAAGCTGAAGCTACGGTAAATACAGCTTATACAAACTTGCAAGCTGCCCAAAATCAAGCTGCAAGTGGAGTTACTGCATCAGGCGATTATAGCAGTGATTTTTATCAAAACTTGTTTAAGCAAATGGAACAAAATGGATATCAAGCTTTTGACCAAAAAGCGTTGAATAATCCTGACTTTTTGCAAAATCAGTTAACCAACGGTTTATGGTATTTGGGACAAAAGAACTCCGAAGGCAAGTATACTCAAACTTCATTATCTTCATCTACAATGATTTCCGAAGTTTCTGATGATAGAGATTTAGCAAAAGCTGAAGCCGAATACAATGCGGCGACTGCAAAGATTAATAAGAAAGAAAAGAAATTAGACATGCAGATGAAAGAAATGGATACGGAACACAGTGCTCTACAAACAGAGTATGATTCGGTGAAGAGTTTAATTTCTGACAATGTAAGCAAATCATTTAATTTATTTTCATAATGTAGTATAATAATCACAGTTAAAAGAACGGTGGTTTATGACAAATTCAGAAAATATTAGATGGATAATGCTTTATACGGGTGATTTTTGTCCTAAATATTTTGAATTGCTAGATATAATTTCAACATTAAAAGACAAAGATGAAGCGGAGGCTTTAGATATTGCGTTTTGTCTTTCGTTTGCCTATAAATTTATAAAACTTTTTGACGGATTAATGAAAACTTTAAAAGAGTTTTTTCAATATCAAGGTATATTTCAGACTACCGCTAGAGAGCTTATCAAAGAACTTTTTTATGATGAAATTGTAGAGGATGGGCAAACTTGGATTGATATGCTTTATGACGTAAATAGATTGCGTTCAAGCATGCCATTTTCAAGCGATGTATTCTTGATAATAAATAAATATGTTGAGCCATTAACACTAATGTGTGAATATTTAGAGCGGAAGAGTGAAAAGGAATGAAGGATAAATTTTTTGAATTAGGTGAATATACATACAATTTGTTAGTTGATTGGTTCAAGCAAAAAGACAGTATAAAAGTTGTTAGAATGTATGGTTCAAGGTATAGAGGTGGAGCAAGAAAATCCTCTGATATTGATTTTTTGGTTGAAGGTACATTTCAACACGATATGATTTACGATTTTAAACAAGAAATTAATAGCTTGAAACACCCATTCCGTATTGATTTTGTTGACATCAAATCCGAAGAAAGTATGGATTCATATTTTACAGAAAGAAATTTTAAAATTAGTGAAATTTTCTATCTACGTTCTGATTATTTTCCTGAAGAAACTTATATAGAACAAGGTCCTAAAGGT
>CAVFBQ010000186.1:0-3170 GCA_963620455.1 uncultured Eubacteriales bacterium | reverse complement strand
ATGTTGACGATAAAGTAAAAGAACAAAGAGTTTTATAGTCATAAAGTAGTAGAATTTATTTTAAAAAGGCGGTCATTTCATCTAATGAAATGACCGCCTTAATCGTTTATTATAGAGTTGTAAATCCTCAACTCTTTTGATTGCTCAATCTATGTCCCGCATTTGTGGGACTTATTTTTTATTCATATCTTAAGGCATCAATAGGGTTCAGCAAAGAGGCTTTATATGCTGGATAGTAACCAAATCCAACTCCGACAAGTCCTGAAAATCCTAACGATAAGAAAATTGAAAAAGCTGAAACTGAAACTTGCATCGCTCCGATTAAACCGATAATTCCAGAGATTACACAACCAAGTAGAACTCCGATTACACCGCCCAAAATTGAAAGTAAGAAGGATTCAATTAAGAATTGTATTCTAATGTCTTTAGCTTTAGCACCAATTGCCATTCTGATACCGATTTCCTTCGTTCTTTCCGTAACAGATACAAGCATAATATTCATAATGCCGATACCGCCAACAAGAAGTGAAACAAAAGCGATTACAAACAAAAATAGTGACATTGTGCGTGCTGAAGATTTTATTGTTTCTTGCATTTGTGCCAAATTTCTAATTTCAAAATCGTTATTTTGAGTTTTACCGATATGATGACGATATTTTAGAATTTCCTCAATATCACTTTGAGTTGTTTCAATTATTTCATCGTCTTGTGCTTTTACACTAATCATAGAAACTGTCCCTGGAAAGGCTGTACCAAAAACCTTTTTTTGAGCTGTTGTAATCGGAATAAATACCAAATCATCTTGGTCTTGCCCCATTCCAGATTGTCCTTTGGTTTTTAATAATCCAACAACTTTAAATGGAATTCCTCCAATACGAATAGTTTTATTGATTGGATTCATATCACCAAAAAGCTCATTGGCAACAGTTTGTCCTAAAATTGCAACTTTGGTGTTGTTTTTTATATCTTCTGGAATAAAGTTTCTTCCTGATTCAATTTCGTAATTTCTTATAAATAAATAAGGTGCTGTTGTGCCACCAACAGAAGTTGACCAGTTTTGATTACCAAAGGTTAATTGTTTTGCTTCGGCTGAATATGGTGCAATTGCAAGAATGCCTCTAGCTTTGCTTTCAATGGCTTCTGCATCTTTTAGAGTTAATGTTGGTCGAGTACCCATACCCATACGAACGCCACCACTTTTGGCAGATGCGGAACGAATCATAAGTAAATTGCTACCCATTGATTCCATATCTTTTGCAATTTTTTCTCTTGAACCTGTACCAACTGCAAGCATTACGATTACAGCGCAAACGCCAATGATAATACCCAAACTTGTTAGAGCAGAGCGCATTCTATTGATTTTTAGTGAGCGGATGGCAATATTTAAAGTGGTTTTTAAATCTATCATGTGCGTTTAACCTCATCAGAAATAATGTTTCCATCTTTAAATCGAACTACGCGTTTGCAAAATTCTGCGATATCAGGTTCGTGAGTAACTAAAACAATTGTTTTGCCGTGTTTTTCATTTAATTCGCAAAAGAAATTCATAACTTCAATACTTGTTTTTGTGTCTAAGTTGCCCGTTGGTTCGTCAGCAAGAATAATTGGTGCATCGTTCACGATTGCTCTTGCGATTGCAACACGTTGTTGTTGACCACCTGACATTTGGTTTGGCATGTGATCTTCACGTTTTTCAAGTCCTACAATTTTTAGGGCTTCTTTTGCTTTTTTTATTCGAGTTTCTTCCTCAATACCCTTGTAAATCATTGGTAATTCAACGTTTTCTATGGCTGTAGTTCTTGAAATTAGGTTAAAACCTTGGAATACAAACCCCAATTTAACATTTCTAATCTCTGAAAGGCTTTCGCTATCAAGACTTAAAACATCAATGCCGTCAAGATAATAGCTTCCTGAATTTGGTTTATCCAAAGTTCCTAGCATATTCATAAATGTTGATTTGCCAGAACCAGAGGCACCCATAATTGCGACAAATTCACCTTTTTCAATGCTTAATGATACATCATTTAATGCATTGAATGAACTATCGCCTGTTGCGTATGTTTTTATTGCGTGTTTAACTTCAATAAGTGCCATTTTTAGAACATTCTCATTGGTGGTTTTTTATCTTTACTGTCTTGTTTTGTTGAAGATTTCCCGTCACTGCTAACAATTACTTTGTCGCCTTCTTGAACATTCCCAGAAGTGATTTCTGTGTAAGTGTCGTCACTTGCGCCAATCTCAACGGTTTCTCTTACTGGTTTTGAACCTCTAAGAATCCAAATTCCTTGAGTTTCGTAACGTTTAATTTCACCCTTGTTTGAAGGAGTGTATTTTAAAGCAATTGAAGGGACGCAAAGGACATTTTCTTTCTTTTGGGTGATAATAGAAACATTTGCGGTCATACCTGGTTTAAGTTTTAAATCATCGTTATCAACTCTAACTATAACAGTGTAAGTTACTACGTTTGAAACTGTTGTTGGAGAAATTCTAACCTGAGAAACACGACCTTTAAATACTTGGTCTTGGTATCCATCAAGTGTGTAATCAACTTCTTGACCTTCTTTAATTTTGCCAATATCAGCTTCTGAAACATTAACTTCAATTTGCATTTCTTTTAGGTCTTTTGCAACGGTGAATAATTCAGGAGCTTGGAAACTTGCTGCAACTGGTTGTCCGGGGTCAACGTTACGAGTAACGATAATACCGTCAACAGGTGAATAGATGTATGCAAATGAACATTGGTGTTTTGCGTATTCCAAATCAGCTTTTGCTGCGCTTAAAAGAGCTTTGTTTGATAAGTAATCCGCTTGAGCTTGGTCTAATTCGCTTTTTGCCATAAAGTTTCTTGCAACAAGATTTTTATATCTATTATAAGTTTTTAAACTATTATCAGTAATTGCTTTTTGCTTGTCATAGTTACTTCTTGCCTTATCAACATTTGCTTGAAGTAAGCTAGTATCCATTAATGCAATTAATTGACCGGCCTTAACTTTAGAGTTGAAGTCCACGTAAACTTCCATCATCAAACCTGATACAGTTGAACCTACACTAACTGTGTTCACAGGGTTTACTGTCCCTGAGGCTTCAACGATTTGTTGAATTGTATGTTTTTCTGCTTTTTCAGTTTTGTATTTATTGGTTTTTCCTAAAATAACTTTAATGGTAACTAC
>CAVFBQ010000185.1:0-3571 GCA_963620455.1 uncultured Eubacteriales bacterium | reverse complement strand
ACCCTACCACTCATTCCAGAGAGGAAATTAGTATTAATTGTATACCCAATTTAAAACAAGATGATTTTTAAAAATTAAAACAAAACTTTTTCGCACATAAAAAGCACAATTTGGTACAGTTTGATTTTTGCATAATCAAGCAACTTCCGACCGTCAAGATGCCTTATTTCACTGGGTTTGATGGGTAATAATCAAACTGTCTGGAATAATCAAATTGTGTGTCAAAATACAACAAAAAAGCCTCAACGCAAGTTGAGGCTTAAATGGAGGAAGAGGTGGGATTCGAACCCACGGTACGCTCGTCACGTACGACGGTTTTCAAGACCGCTCCGATCAACCACTCTGGCACTCTTCCAGAAAAGTTTTCTTCCTTCGGTATGATTATTCTATAATAAAAAACTTTTTTTTGCAAGAAGTTTTTTAATTTTTATTTTTCATTGCAGCTTTCAAACGAGCCATTGCTCTTGCTAAAGCTGCTTCTGCACGTTTTGCATCAATTTGAGCTGTAACTTCAGCAAGTCTTGCTTGCGCTCTTGTCTTTGCTTGTTCAGCTCTTGCTACGTCGATGTCATCTCCAAATTCACCAGCATTTGCTAAAATTATAGCTTGACCGTCTTTCAATTGGAAAATTCCACCCATTGTTGTAAATAACTTAACATCATTGTCTTTAACGATTTTTGTAACACCAATGCCTAACGATGCCATGATTGGTTCATGACCTTCTAAAACACCAAACTCACCGTCAATGCCTTTTAAATAAATTTCATTAACGTCTTCGTCAAAAACTATATTTTCATGTGTAATTATTTTTAAATGCATGATTTTTATTTAACCTTTCGGAAATTATTGTAAAGTCTTAGCTTTTTCAACAGCCTCTTCAATTGTACCAACCATATAGAAAGCTTGTTCAGGTAAGTCATCATGTTTACCTTCAATAATTTCTTTAAAGCCTTTGATTGTATCTTCAATCTTAACGTATTTACCTTCAATACCTGAGAATTGTTCAGCAACGAAGAATGGTTGAGATAAGAATCTTTGAATTTTTCTTGCTCTGTTTACTGTTTCTTTATCTTCTTCTGACAATTCATCCATACCAAGAATTGCGATAATATCTTGTAATTCTTTGTATTTTTGTAAGATTTCTAATACTTTTCTTGTTGTATCATAGTGTTCTTCACCGATTACATTAGGGTCTAATACACGAGAGTTAGAAGCTAACGGATCAACTGCTGGATAAATACCCAAAGATGCAATTTGTCTTGATAATACAGTTGAAGCATCTAAGTGTGAGAAGGTTGTTGCCGGAGCTGGGTCAGTCAAGTCATCGGCTGGAACGTAAATAGCTTGAACTGATGTAATAGATCCATCTTTTGTTGATGTAATACGTTCTTGCAAATCACCCATTTCGTTAGCAAGTGTTGGTTGGTAACCTACTGCTGATGGCATACGTCCTAACAAGGCTGATACTTCAGAACCTGCTTGAGTGAAACGGAAAATGTTATCAATAAACAACAATACATCTTGTTTAGAAAAATCTCTGAAATATTCTGCGGCAGTAAGAGCTGACAAGCCAACTCTCATACGAGCTCCTGGTGGCTCATTCATTTGACCATAAATCAAACCTACTTTATCAAGTACGCCAGATTCTTTAAATTCGTTCCAAAGGTCGTTACCTTCACGAGTTCTTTCACCTACACCACCGAATACAGACACACCATTGTGAGCCATCGCGATGTTATGGATTAATTCTTGAATTAAAACGGTTTTACCTACACCAGCACCACCGAACAAACCGATTTTACCACCTTTTTGGTAAGGTTGTAATAAGTCGATTGCTTTAATACCTGTTTCCAAAACTTCAATATTAGTATTTTGGTCTACTAATTTTGGAGCATCTCTGTGGATAGGTAAGTAATCATTTGTTTTGATGTCACCTTGTTCATCTACAGGTTCGCCAACTACGTTCATGATTCTACCCAAAATTGCATTACCTACTGGAATTTTAATAGGTTCGCCTGTGCTTTCAACTTTCATGCCTCTTTTCAAGCCATCAGTTGAAGCCATTGCAACTGTTCTTACCCTATTAGAACCTAACATTTGTTGAACTTCTGCAATAACATAAGAGCCGTCATCTTTATATATTTTTAAAGCATCGTAAATATTTGGTAACTCGCCTTGTTGAAACTCAACGTCGATTACCGGCCCGATGATTTGTGTAATTAAACCCTCGTTTTTAGCCAAAACTTCCATTTTTACTCCTTTACTAATTAACTATTATTGTCATGTTACATCAAAGATAAAAATATTTCAAACTCATTAAGATTTTGTAAAAAAATACTAGCAATTTTTTTTTCTTTGTTTTAGAATTGAAAAAAGTATTTTTAGACAGAAAAATATTAGTTGGACGTATGATATACCCTTTATTGACAAAAGAATTAACTTCTTCGGATAAGTTATTAAAACCAGACTTATCACAAAAAAGTGGTAGGGAACTTCTTGCGTTTTACCTTCAAACGAAAATCAAACAATTGATTTCCTTTGACAAAAAATACGAAAGACCTGTGATTATAGAAGTACGCCCAAACTTCATATCAAATTTTGCAAAGCGCTTGATCAATACACCTGACAAGCGCCTTTTAATTGGCATTACCGGAGCTTCTGCTTCAGGTAAATCAACTATTTGTGCACAAATTCAACGTATTACGCAAGATTTAAAAATGCCTGTATCTATTTTAAGCACAGATAATTATTTCAAAGATATTTCTGTTTTAATCAACAAATTCGGTTCATTTGATAACCTTAGAGATAGCGGTTATGATATTGATTCTCCAGATGGCTTTCAACTTGACGTATTGTATGATGATTTAGAAAACTTATCTTTGGGCAATGACATTATGTCACCAAAATATTTACCAAATGGAACAGGTGTTTCTGTACCAAAAGCCGTACCTGTAAAGGCAGAAAAAATTACTATTATTGAAGGTACTGCAACCTTATTTGAAGGCATTAAAGACATTTTTGATATAAAAATTTATGTAGAAGCAAAAGGCGAATTACGTAAAAAACGTTTTATGCAAAGAGCCTCATCTGAAAGAAACCAAGACCCAGAAAATGCCTTAAAACATTGGAATTACTTGATTACTACAGGTGAAAAATATATTTTACCAACAAGAAAAGAAGCTGATATCGTAATTAACGGCGATGCAGATTTGGAATACATTTCACAAATCATTGAATACTTACACGTAATTACAAATTCATTCCAATAATAACAAGTTAAGAATAACATAGAGCTATATTTAACTTCTCAAAAAGTTGAGAGGCATATTTAAGCCATATTTTACTACTCATAACTTATACTGCAATTGTAAAATTGCTAAAGTTCTCACCTAGCAAGTTTTGGTAAGAATATGCACTAATTGCTTTTGAGTACTGCAAATTAATTTGAGCATCGTAATATCCGCTCATTCCAACTTTTTCGTAATCGCTTTTTGTCATTTGCGACAAACTTTTCACTTGTGAATTACTGCTGTTATCTCTTAATGATTGCGCTGTTTGCTCTGCATAATAG
>CAVFBQ010000184.1:0-5911 GCA_963620455.1 uncultured Eubacteriales bacterium | reverse complement strand
ATATAATACTAACTATGAAAAGAGTAGTTTTTTGTTTTATGTTAATAGCATGTTTACTTGTACCTCAAACAGCACTTGCAAAAAAGGTAAAAGTACAAGCCGTTACACCATTTGACAGCAATAACCCACCGCACAATTTTACGGTTAGAATACAAGACCCAATTATTAATGATACTTTATTTTTGTGCAAAGGAACAGTAATTAATGGGTATATTTACCAAACAATTCCACCAAAACGTTTAAAACAAAGTGCAACTTTTATTTATATTCCAACAAGTTATATTGACTTAAACGGTCAAAAACAAATGCTTACAAATATTGTAACTCAATATACAACAAAATTCAGACCTAAAGAAACGATTACAAACGCACTTTATTTGTTCGGCGGTGTTCCTGTTGCTCTTGCAACCGCGGGTTTTTACGCAGCACAAGGTGCAATAGAAGATAAAAATGCAACAAATAAAACAGATACTTTGAAAGCATCTGCCGAAAATGTTTTTGAAAATTCACCTCTTTCTTTAATAGAAAAAGGCGATTACCTAAAAATAAACTGCAACCAAGAGTTTTTGTTGAACTTTACATTTATTAAAAACGAAGCACCAAATTATGATTATCAAAAGGTAAAATAAAATAAAAAAGCTTCTACTACTATCACCTTATTATTTTATTTTGTAGCTCCCATTAAAACTTGTAGTTATAATTTTAATACTCTTTTTAGATGATTTAAGTCATGAAAAACATGGTTAACATGCATGTCAGATAAGGGATACAGCATGATTTGTATCGTTGTCAGTAAGGAGAATTAAACACACAAAAATGTGAATATGTGAACCGCTGACCGAAACTATAAATAGCAAAATAATCGCGAAGTTTGTAGTTTACAAACTTCGCGATTTAATAACATTATTATTCTGAAAAAATTATTTCAAATAATTCAACAAAGCCAATAAGCCCAAGTCATAAGATAATGAGCCGAAACCTGAGATTTGACCAATACATACAGGTGCAATCATAGAGTGTTTTCTAAACTCTTCTCTGGCATTAATATTTGACAAATGAACTTCTACAACAGGTAACTCAACTGCTGAGATTGCATCACGAATTGCAACACTTGTATGAGTATAACCTCCCGCATTAAGAATTACACCATCGTAAATTCCGTTTGCTTTTTGAATGAAATCTACAATTTCACCCTCAATATTAGATTGACAGCAATCTAGTTGAATTTCATGTTTTTTAGCTTCCGCTTGAAGATGTTTTTCAATTTCCTCTAATGTTTCTGAGCCGTATTTATCAGGTTCTCTTGTTCCTAACAAGTTTAAATTTGGTCCGTTTACTAATAAAATATTCATAATTTTATCCTTTCTTTGTAACTCAATTATAACAAAAAAAACACTATTTTTTAATTTTGTGTGATTAATTTAATCATTTGTGGTATATATATTATAGATAAAGGAAAAATTTTGAGGTATAAATGGAAGCAAAACAACAACGCCGTTGGTATGATAAAGACCCAGTATTAAAAGAAGCTTTAGAACTTTTAAGATTAGCTCCTGGTGATAAAAGAGATGCAGCAGCAGAATTTATTATTCAAATGCAAGAACAAGTTGCAGCAGATGTTATTGAGAAAGTTTATGACATCATGTCTGAATTTCATGGCAAGGGTAAACGTTGGTATGACAACGACCCAATCGTTATGAAAGCTATTGAATTATTGAGAGTTGCTCCTAAAAAAACTCAAAAAGAAGCTGCTTTAAAACTTTTAACTGCCCTTGAAAACAACGATGGCGGTATGGAATTAATCAAAGAATAACTACGATGAAAGATATACAAAACGAATACGATTCTCGAGGAATTGATATTCAAAAGGTCGGAATTAAAGATTTTGAAATTCCGCTAAACATTAGACGTAAAAATAGCTCAAACCAAGTTGTAAATGCCAAAGCCCGCGTTTCTGTGTCGTTACCTAAACATTACAAGGGTACTCACATGTCACGCTTTGTTGAAGTGCTTACAGACTGGCAAAACAAAGACCTTTTAGGTTCTGACTTGAAGGGATGTATATCTGCAATTGTAGAAAAATTAGATGCTCAAAGCGGTGAATTGGAATTAACTTTTAAATATTTTATA
This sequence comes from uncultured Eubacteriales bacterium, assembly GCA_963620455.1. Taxonomy (GTDB): domain Bacteria; phylum Cyanobacteriota; class Vampirovibrionia; order Gastranaerophilales; family Gastranaerophilaceae; genus UBA6984. The sequence goes on along the minus strand of CAVFBQ010000184.1, from coordinate 3,781 downwards.
AATAAATCCGCTCCAGTTTCTGGTCTAACCTCTACAATGAGTTACGAATGCTCTTTTAACAGCATTTTAAAAAACTACAAGACCGAAAAAGAAAATTATAAGTTTGTTTTAGGTGTAAAAGTTCCAGTAACAACACTTTGCCCTTGCTCAAAAGAAATTTCTGAATATGGAGCACATAACCAAAGAGCAATTATTTGTGTAAGAGTTTCGTATGACAGAAACGAACATATTTGGCTTGAAGACCTTATTGATATGGTAGAAAGCCATTCTTCGAGCTCTATCTACCCACTTTTGAAACGTGAAGACGAAAAGTTTGTAACAGAAAAAGCCTACGACAATCCAAAATTTGTAGAGGATATTTTGCGTGATGTAGTTTTAGATTTGCGCAAAAATGACATCGTAAAAGAATTTGAAGTTGAATGTGAAGCGATGGAAAGCATACATAATCATTCAGCTTGGGCATATCAAAAAGAAATTAAGTAAAATTTTCTTAACTCTAGTTAACATTAATTGATTTTACACCCCTGTTAAAATATAATACTTGTAGACTGGATAAGAGTATTAGAAAAGTGTAAATATAATGTCAAAATCAGATATAGATCAAAAATTAGAACAAGAAGAAAAAGATTTAAACGAGGAATATAGCGTATTTTTAAAGCATTTGAAGGCTGAAAAAGAAGATACTTCGGGATTTGCTAGAACTTTATTTGGAATAGTAATCGTATTTTGTGCTATTATTTTAGTTCTTTTAATAGCCCAAGAAAACAAAGAAGCTATCATCGAAACATTTGGTGAAGATTCTTTCATAACAAAGATGTTGCTAAGCTTGCCATTAGAGGTTAAGAATAAACAACACGTGAACTTTGCAATGCCTTTTGCACAAAGACGTCAAAACATATTGCTTTGCGGTGTTGATGCAAACAATTCACCGACAAATCCTTGGGTTGGCGCTAGAACAGACACAATCATTTTATTAAATATAGACCCTAAAACAAAATCAATAAACGCAATTTCAATCCCTCGTGACAGTAAAGTTTACTTACCAGGGGATTATGGCATTCAAAAAATCAATTCTGCACACGCAATTGGCGGTATTGAAGTAACAAAAGCCACAATTGAAAGAACTTTAGGGATAAAAATTGACCATTATATCTTAGTTCACGATGAAGCCGTAAGAAGAATTGTAGATGCAATCGGCGGTATTCCTATTTATGTTGAAAAGAATATGTATTACCACGATTATGCTGGCAATTTACACGTAAACTTGTCAAAAGGTTTAAACATTTTGGACGGTCAAAACGCAGTTGGTTATTTACGTTTCAGACATGATGGCTTAGGTGATATCGGTAGAACTCAACGTCAACAATGGTTCTTAAAAGGTTTGTTAGAAAAATTACAAACTCCTCAAACTATTGCAAAAATTCCAGACATTTTGAACGTTATTGCAACATACGTAAAGACAGATATGTCTTTCTATGAAATCTCACAATATGCAGCAATGTCAAAAGGTTTTGATATAAACAAAATTGAATTTGCAACACTTCCAGGTGCTCCAAACAAACATGGCTATATCAGCTATTGGATTTTAGACCCTGAAAAAACTCAAGAAATGGTAAATAGAATGATTTACCGTGATAGAGTGTCACCAACAACAGAAGCTTATAATATCGGAATCAAATATACAAAAGCAAACAAAGCTACTGCTGACAGCGTAAAAGCTACAATTGAAGAATTGGGCTACAACGTTAATTGCTTTGGTCCAGCAAGTTTGCCACACTCTCAATTTATCGCTCACGAACCTTCAGTTTCAAACGAATTTTTCGCAAGTTTGAAGAGAAAAGCTCCTCAATTGAACAAAATGCAGTTTGTATATAATCCAGATAGAGCCTACTGTACAAGCAGTGACATAACTATTTATCTTGCAGGAGAATAATAAATGACAGCGTTATGGATAATTATTGTAGGTATATTATTATACATAATCTATGTAGTAAAACTTGCACTTGATTTAGACAAATATAAAGACAATCTTTTGAGAGGATTGGCAGGTGTTGATGCGATTTTAATTAAAAAAAACGTCGTAATTCTTGACATACTAGGTTATGCAAAAGAATTTATGGATAAAGACCAACACTTAGTAAATGATGCTTACGCTATCAGATATGAACTAAACAAGTTAAAGCCAAGAATTGACAACGTTGAACAACGTTATGAACTTCAAAAGAAATTTGATAAACAGGTTGAGTTAATTGTACAAGCTGTAAGTCGCTACAAGGACTTAAAAACAAATGCAGGTTTACAAGCTCAATTACGCCAGTTGGCAACATTGGAAGAAGCTCAAAACGAAAAGTTAGTATATTACAACGATGCGGTAGACAGAATGAATTGGTACATCAATACATTTCCATCAAGCATTCTTGCTAAAGTCAATGAGGTTAAACCACCTCCACCACGTTATGATAGATAAAACATTGAAAATTTTGCCAAGGCGAACAAGCGAATTTTGAGCTTTGTGAGCCATTTTCCAGTGTAGAAGGAGCTCTACACCTTGCGATTCTAAAACGAGTTCAGAACGACATTTTTTCGATTTTTAATTTCCTCAGAAACAAATTCTTAAAACCTTCGTCTAAAAAATTGTAGATGGAAGTATAAGGATTCATGGAGTATGAGTAATTTAAAGAGTTGTAGTGCTGTATTGATTGACGAAAAATGGGATGAATTTGACTTCAGAAATACGGAAGATGAAAATATAGAAGAAGAACCAAAAACTTTTAGCTGTATTGCAAAAGAAGATGATTTGTTGCAAATGTATTTGAAAGACATAGGCAAAACAAAATTATTGAGTACAAAAGATGAGTTATTTTTAGGTAAGAGCATAAAAGAGGGTTCACCAGAGGATTCAATCAGAGCAAAAAAGAAACTTGTACAAGCAAATTTGCGCCTTGTTATCAGTATTGCAAAGCGATATGTAGGTCAGGGTGTACTGTTTATGGATTTAGTTCAAGAAGGCTCAATTGGGTTGATTAGAGCTGCAGAGAAGTTTGATTATACAAAATCATTTAAATTTTCTACTTACGCAACATGGTGGATAAAACAAACTATTATTCGAGCAATTTCAAACTACTCGCGTTCAATTAGAATCCCTGTACACATGACTGATAAAATTAGAAAATACAAAAAAGTAGTGTTGGATTTAACTTTTGAACTTAATCGAGAACCAAACGAAAAAGAAATAGCTGAAAGAATGGAAATTAGTATTAAAAGAGTACAGGGAATAAAAAAAGCTATAATGAAAGAACCTATCAGCCTTGATACTCCCGTTACTGAGGATTTAAACATTCAAGATTATATTGCCGATTCAAGTTATAAAGCTCCAGAAGAACAGGCACAGAGCACAAATTTAGTAGATTGTATGTCCTTTTTGATGCGTCATCTTGACAAAAGAGAAAGAAAAATATTAATTCATAGGTTCGGACTTGAAGGAACGCGTCCTAAAACACTTGAAGAATTAGGGAAAATATTAGGTTTTTCAAAAGAACGCATAAGACAACTTGAGGATTTAGCAATAAACAAAATAAGAAGTAATGACAAAACAAGTTTATTCCGTAGTTTTTTAGAGGATTAAGCAATCACAACAAAACTCACAAGGTGACCACAAAATAAATCCATCATTACATTGTTTTACCAGAAATACAGGTAGTATTAAAAAAGGCGCGAGTTTCGCTCGCGCCTAAAAAATATTACTTCAAATTACGCCAAATACTTTTGAATAGTATTCTTG
>CAVFBQ010000183.1:0-3206 GCA_963620455.1 uncultured Eubacteriales bacterium | reverse complement strand
CTGTACCTTCTTTACAAGAACCCATAGTTACGCACATGTTGTTTGTAACATTAGGTAAAAGTTGAGGAAGGTAGAACCAACCGATTAAAAGTAATACAAGGATTACGAATGCAAGTCTTTTTAAGAATTTAAGAAATGCCGAAATCCACATAATTACCAAGATTACAACGGAACAAACTAAATATGTCCATACTTGGTTCCAGTCTGCATCAGGAGTTTGAAAAGCGTTGATGATTGCCATTATGTTCCAATAACAGATGAAAACTGTTAGAGCTGTGTTAATGATTGAAATTGCCAAGTTTTTTATTAAATTTTTAATTAAATTCATATTTGTACCTCATTTATAATTTGATTATACATCAAACAGAAATAATAATTGTAAAAGAAAAGCCCGTTAGAAACACAAAACGGGCAAAGTTTTATTGGACGACGATACAGGATGTATCCTTTGTATATTAATAGTATGCATGTGTCGTGCGTCAAAAATGGATGTTAATATCAAAGTCATATAAAAGATTTTTTACTTTGACCTTAATCTCTTTGTCCACCTCAATTAGAACCTCATAATCTTCCAAAAACAAACTGTCGCTTTTAATTATCTTTGTTAATTCTTGATTGTTGAAATATCCTAATGGAAGGTTGCCCATAGAAACTACACCTCTATCCATAAGTGTTGATAGTGGGAGTTTTAAAGCTGTGTTAAAACATTCAAGTTGGATTGCCTCTTCTTTTTCAGGCAAATATATTTCGTAAAAGTTTATTGTAAGTTGTCCACTTTTCCAAATTAGCGGTGATTTTGAGATAGCAGAAACACTACCTTTTAAGAAACTTCCTTTAGGAGCAAGCTCTTTTCCTCTGATAACAAAGGGTTCGGTCAATCTAGCAATTATAGGATTGTTTAAATTTACATCTTTTGCATACCAATCTGTGTGGAATTTTGCGTAAACATAAGTGTTCTTAGGGACATTAGAGGAATATTTCTCCTTTGCTAATGCACAGTTACCAATTATAAAGACTATAAAAATTGCTAAAATCTTTTTCATATAACAATTTTATAACACATAAAACATAAATTAAATATTCACGCATAGTTTTTTTACAGAATATACAAAGAATAAAAATGCTAAAATGTTCATGACTTCTCCTTTCTATGGTATAATACAATTTATAGACGACAAAAAAGGTCGCATTTATTTTGAGATTTTAAGGAGATTTTATGACAACCGATAAACCAAGATATTCAAGAGTATCAGATATTATAGACTTAGCAACATTTATGTCATCACGTCCTTTGGGAATTACTTTAGATGATATTATTGACAGATATAATGTTTCAAGACGTACCGCAGAAAGAATGCGTGACAGTTTAACAAACGTATTTCCTCAAGTTCAAGAAATTGAAGTTAACGGACACAAAAAGCATTGGGGATTTGTTGATTATTCGATAAAAGAAATGGTTTTCTTTACCCCTGAAGAAATTGCAACAATTGAGCAGTTCCAAAAACGTACGACAAACGCTGAAATGAAAGATGCTTTAGAAAAAGTTGCGGAAAAAATTAAAACGTTAAGCAAAAAAGGGTTGCAAAATATAGAGAATAATATTGATTTGATTATGCAGACAGAAGGTTATGCCGTAAGACAAACAATTCAATATCATATTAGTGATGAAATTCTTATTACAATTAGAGAAGCGATGAAAAAATGCTTGATTGTTACAGGCATGTATCATAATAAAATTCGCTATATTGAGCCGTTAGGACTTATTTACGGTGAAAAGATATACTTAATTGCACGTGAAAAATCTAAAGGCGATGAGATTTATACATATTTATTGAATAAGTTTACTGACCTAAAACTCACTATGACAAATTTTGATAGAGGTGATTTTAACCTTGATGAATTTTCGAAACGCTCATTCGGAGCTTATTTTGGCAAAATGCTTAACGTAAAATTGAGATTTGATAAAGAAATTGCAGAAGATGTTATGACTTACAACTTCCACCCAAGCCAAAAATCTGAACAACAAGAGGATGGTTCTGTAGTTGTGCGTTTCAAAGCAAGTGGTGATAAGTCAATTATGTGGCACGTATTCAGATGGGGTGACAAGGTTGAAATATTAGCGCCAAGTGAATTGAGAAAAGAATATATTGACTCGTTAAAATCTGTATCAAAAAAATATAAAAAATAATACGTCCGATTTTGGCAGTAACAAAATTTATAATGATGTCTGTAAGACAAATTTATAAGGAGAAATTATGACAACAGAAACTTTAAAACCTATGATTAAACCGAACGAAAGACAACAACAAGCCATAGATATTCAAAAGGGTCAAGTAATGTTGCTTGCAGGTCCAGGAACGGGTAAAACCTTCACCGTAATTAATCGTATAGAACAAATGATTGCAAATGGAGTTGAACCTTCTACAATTCTTTGTTTGACGTTTTCTGATGCCGCAGCGAATGAAATGCGCCAACGTTTGATTAAAAAAATGGGTGTAATTGCATCTTCTGTTGATGTTTACACATATCACTCCTTTTGTAACGACGTAATTAAACAGTATCCAGAGCAATTCAGTTTGTCTTTAGGTGTAAGATTGATTACCGAAACTGAAAAATTGGCGTTGATGAAGGCTACAATTGATGAGGTTAATCCGCAAGTATTTGTCCCTAACAGAGCGGATAAATATTTTTATGCCAAGGATTTTGTAGGTTATGTTGAATACTTAAAGAGTCTTAGAATTTCTAAAGAGGAATATCTTTCTAATATTGATACAAATAAAAATTTAATGCCTTTGTACAAAGAGATTGAAGCAGAAATTTATGAACGAGAACAAAATGGAAAAACTCAAAATAAAGGTCGTTATGCAAAATTAGAAACTATTAAAAAGAATATCGGAAAAGCAAAAGATTTATGGGATTTGAAAGAGGTCTATGCTCAAAAAATGGTTCAAAATAATCTGATTGATTTTGCTGATATGATTTGCTTCGTGCTTAATGCGTTTGAAGAAGATGAAAATTTTAAAGAGGTCGTTTCAAACAAATACAGATATTTTTTAGTTGATGAATATCAAGATACAAATGAACTTCAAAATAAAATTATTTTCAATTTGTTAGATGCGAACAAGGAAAAAAATGTTTTTGTTGTAGGTGATGATGACCAAATTATTTACGGTTTTCAAGGTGCAAAGAGTGACAATATTGAGAAC
>CAVFBQ010000182.1:0-2589 GCA_963620455.1 uncultured Eubacteriales bacterium | reverse complement strand
TTACTTCAATTGCTTTTTCAAAATATGGAATAGCCTTTTTATATTTACAATTTTCTCTATAATTACAACCTATCATAATATAGGCATAATCACATTCAGGAAAAAGAAAAATTATGTCAAAAAATAGATTAAGTCTTGCTTCTCCCGTTAAATTTAATGCACCTTCAACTAATCTATCACACTTCTCGTTATAGATTACTTCTTGGGTTTGCTCTATATTTTCATTTTCTACCATGAGCTATTTCTTTCTTGGCTTTTTAGATTTTGGTGCATTCTTTTTACCAAATTGTTGTGGAGCTTGAGAGAACGATGTTTGAATACGTTTTACGCTAATTACATCTGGCAACGATTGCAAACTTGTAATAACTTTTCTCAATGTATTAATGTTATCAAGCTCAATACCAAGTTCAATAATACCAATATTATTTTGTTTTGATTTTACATTTGCATAATTGATGTTTGTATTATTATCAGAAACAGCTGCAATAATATCCTTTAATAATCCTTGTTTATCTTGAGTCTCAACTCTAATAGTTGTGCTATAACTTTTATTAACAGGGTTGTTTGCCCATTGAATATCTAACAATCTTTCTGGTTCAACATCTTCAAGAGTTTTGCAATCTAACCTATGGATTGAAACACCTTTAGAACGAGTTACAACACCAACAATCGGTTCTCCAGGGATTGGAGAACAACATCTTGCAAACGAATATAACAAACCATCTAAACCAACAATATCCTTTGCCGTATTCCTTTTCTTTGGTTCTACATAAGTTCGTTTCTTCTCTTCTGGCTTTTTAATTCTGTTTACAATTTTGTTAACAGTTGTTTCGCCATAACCTAAAGCTGCAAATAAATCTTCCATAGATTGGTAATTCATTTGTTTTGCAATTTCTTCAAACGAACCATTTTTAACATATTCATCAAAAACAGCTTTTGTTAATTCGTGTTCAAGGTTAGTTTTACCAAGTTCAACGTGTGCTTCACGATTATTTTTCTTAAACCATTGACGAATTTTTTGGCTTGCCTGTTTTGTAACAACAAAATTTAACCAGTCAAGTCTTGGGGCTGGTTGTTTTGATGTCAAAATTTCAACAATATCACCGTTTTTCAATTTTGTATCTAGTGGAACAATACGGCCATTTACCAGCGCACCAACAGTTTTGTGACCTACATCAGAGTGAATACGATACGCAAAGTCAACAGGTGTCGCCTTTTTCGGCAAATCAAATACATCGCCGTTCGGCGTGAATGCAAATACTTGGTCAGAAAAAATATCCAATTTTACTGAATTTACGTAATCCTCAGCATTTGTCATATCTTGGTTGTACTCAACCATTTTTCTCATCCAAGAGAATTGCATATCAGCGGCATTGTCTGCTTTTTGAGAACCTTTTTCTTTATATCTCCAATGCGCCGCTACCCCATATTCTGCGATTTCATGCATCTTATGAGTTCTAATTTGAACCTCTAACGGACGCATTTTAGGACCGATTACAGAAGTGTGTAATGATTGGTACAAGTTGCCTTTTGGCATTGCGATATAATCTTTAAAACGTCCTGGAATAGGTTTAAATTGAGAGTGGATAAGACCTAAAACTTCATAACATTCTTTTTCACTATCTACGATTACACGAACAGCTGTAATATCGTATAAATCATGGAAAGAAATGTTTAAACGTTTCATTTTGCTATAAATACTGTAATAATGCTTTGCACGACCTGTAATTTGAGCATTAATACCATTTGCTTTAACGTCTTTAGCAATTTTATCCATTAAAACTTTTACAGTAGCTTCTCTTTCGTCTTTTGTTTGCGAAACCAATTGTACAATTTCAAAATATTGGTCTGGGTGCAAATATCTCAATGATAAATCTTCTAATTCGGCTTTGATTTTACCGATACCTAAACGGTTTGCAAGTGGCGCAAAAACATCTAATGTTTCTTGAGCAATTCTTTTTTGTTTTTCAGGTCGCATAAAATTCAACGTACGCATATTATGCAATCTGTCTGCAAGTTTCAAGAAAATAATTCTTATATCACTTGCCATTGCAATAAACATTCGGCGAAAGTTCTCAGCCTGACGTTCTTCTTTTGATTGAAAATGATATTTACCAAGTTTTGTAACCCCTTGAACAAGAGTTAAAACATCTTCACCAAATTCTTTTTCGATAGTTTCAGGTTGAGTATCTGTATCCTCCAAAATATCATGCAAAAATGCTGCAATAACAGTGTCTGTATCAGCACGTAAGTTAATCAAAATCTTTGCAACTTCTACTGGGTGAATAATATACGGTTCTTCAGAAACCCTAAATTGCCCTTCATGCAATTTTCTTGCAAAAAGAAAGGCTTTCTCTATTTTATCTTGGTCGTCTTTTGGACGTTCCTCTATCATTTTTTTAACGTCATCAAATAATGACAATGTATCAATATCGCTCATGGTATAATTATTTTACTAGTATTTTTTCATTTTTACAAGAGGTAAATTTTTATGGCAGAAAATTTAATTATCAAACTTAAAATTTCACCAAATGCAAGCAAAAATGAAATTATAAAAACTGATGAAATGGTTAAAATAAAAGTTACAGC
>CAVFBQ010000181.1:0-10879 GCA_963620455.1 uncultured Eubacteriales bacterium | reverse complement strand
GTATATTGATGTAGTTTTTTAAGGTTTTTGAGTTTAATTGATTTTTTCGTATAATATATTTATGAAACAAAGATTTTTAGTTTTATTAATAATGATTTGTGGTTTTGGTTTGTCAGCATTTTCAATGCCACAAGAAAATCCTTATGCAAAATTGGTGAAACATCTTGGCGTTACTCAAGATTATTTTTTTGCACAACGCGGTGGTGGATTAAATTATTGTGAACGCTTTTTTAACAATCGAAAAGAAGAAAAACCTGTTATGGTTGTCTTTGTACAAGGTAAATCTACTTACGGTGACGATAATGTAAAACAATTGGCTTCGCCTGTAATTTATTCAATAATGAAACACGTAAAAATGAATAATAAAAAGGTTTTATTTTTATTTCCACAAGTGAAAAATGGTTGGTATGAAGATGACGAAGGGTTTATTCCGTCTGCTATGTTGGCAGAACTTGTAAGAGCTAAAGTTGATGAATATGATATTCCGCAAGGAAATGTTTATTTAATAGGTATTGAAGAAGGCGGAGAGGCTTGTTATCATATAATGGATAAAAATCCAAAGCTATTTTCAAAAGTTGTAATTGATAGTTCTGCTGGTGAAGTTACAGATACAAAAAATATAACAGGAAAATTTTTGATTATTCATGGTGAAGATGATGATATTGTGCCAATTTTTAAGGCAAAAAGAATGGTAAAAGCTTTAAAAGAAAATTCAAAAACGTCTGTAAGATTTAGAGTTTTGAAATCAAAAGGACACCGTGATGCAATAGAATATCTTGCAAATGACGAAGTTATAATCTTTTTATTTGGTTTTACCTCATATGGATACTTTATTTATTAACCCTCTAAACGGCTTACACCTTGTGTAGGAACAAAAAATCCTACTCATTTTAATGGTGTATTTTTTGAAACGCATGTGCCACATGCATTTGAGCCTTTTGTTGATCTTTTGGTCTAGGTCAATTTATAGACCTATAACCCCTATTTTTTAAATCTTTCTGTTGATGTTAGACCCATAAAAAAGATGTAGTATAAACAGTGTAGAAAACGAAAAAATGAATTAGGGACATATAAAAGAATTTGGGGGAACAAATGAGACAATTCAACAAACAAGCAAGAGTTATGTTAATCGATGACAATCGTGATCACTTAACTGGTATTAAAGAACTTTTAAGTATGGAAAGCTCTTTTAATATCGTTGCGGCTTCAACAAGCGCAAATGTCGGTATTAGTTTGGTCAAAAAACATAAACCTGATGTTGTTTTAATGGATATGAATATGCCTGAAAAGGATGGTTTACAAGCAATTCAAGAGATTGAAGCTTTAGGTTTAGGCACAAAGGTTTTAGCATTAAGTGCTTATGATGATGCTGATTTGATTTTTAGAGCTATGAAATTAGGTGCTAAAGGTTATGTATTAAAAACTATGGCATCAAGCAAATTAATTGATGCAATTGAAGAAGTTGCAAATGGTAGAGTTTATATGCCAGCAATCTTAACTGCAAGATTCTTTGATTACTTCCAAAAATCTTTCAAAGAAGAAGCAATCGCTCAACAACAAGCTCAAGAATCAAATTACTTATCAGATTTGACTCAAAGAGAAGAAGAAGTTTTAGACTTGTTAACTCAAGGTATTACATACAAAGGTGTTGCTCAACAATTGTTTATTTCTGAAACAACTGTAAAAACTCACGTAAACAACATCTTCCAAAAATTACAAGTTAACGACAGAACACAAGCTGTTCTATATGCAATCAATCACGGCTTCAAAAGCAAAAGCCAAGCAAGAATGTCAAATACATCTTTAGCAACAGCAGTATAACAAGATACTCCTTTCAAAATTAATAAAGGAAGTCGTGTTATACAGGGAACTGAAATGCACGACTTCCATTACTTTAAGAAAATCATGTGTGTGTGAAATGGTAAAATATATTCAAGGAAAAAATAGATTAAAAGATTTAATATATATTCAAGAGAACAAACCTTGTAGTGAAAAATCAATAAAAGGAATAGTTCGCTCGCTTCTTGAACCTTTGTTTGAAAACGTACAAGAAAAAGGTTTGGTAATGTATCGTTTTGAGAACGAAAAGGAATTTGAAGGCTTATTAAAACGTCTTGAATATACAAGTGTTGATGTTATCAATTTATCAAAAGGCTCAGCATTATTAAAAAATGAAATTTGGGAAAATACACAATTTTTGTATGTTTTAACAGGAAGATATGGTGCAAGTTTTATTTATGACTATGATACAGAAGATGTTGAACATTTTGCAGGATATTACTTGTTGCACAACTCTGTAACATTAAGAGATTCATTTGAAATTATTGAAGACAATTGCACTCAAGATATTTCAGCGTACAAAGAACAATACAAACCTGATAGACGTGATAATACTTTAATGAATTCTTCTATTAGAAAAATTGTAGACTTGATGAACGAAACAACACAAGAAGCAATGCTTGTGGATATGGAAAAGGATGCTCTATCAAAAAGTGACGATTTAGCAAAGAGATTGGAATTTATTAATTCTAAATCAAGATACGTGGTTCACGAGATTAGAAATCAACTTTCTATTTGCGATTTGTATGCAAATATTATTGAAAAACATTGCGAACGTAATGACAATGCAGATTGTACAAATGCTTTAAGTTGTATTAAAACGGCAATTAAAATTGCAAGCAGCGCATTGATGGACTTGAAATCGTTGGATAATAAAGATTTGCAAGTTTACAATGTTAAAGAAATTGTTGAAAAAGCGGTTCTTTTATCAAAAGTTTATGCAAATGCAAAAGAAATTGAGTTTGAAACAAAATTTGAAGATAACGACAGTTCAATATTTGCAGATGAGTCAAAATTCTTAGCGGCGATGGTTAATATTATTAAAAATGCAATTGAAGCCATCGAAAACAAAGGTAAAGTGACTGTAACTACAACAATTAAAGAGGACTTTGTATCTATTGTAATTTCAAACAATGGTGCAATGATTCCAGAAGAAAAACAAAAAGAAATATTCAAAGATGGTTTTACAACAAAATCAGACGGCAATGGAATTGGGCTATATGTTTGCCAACAAACATTAGAAGATCAATTCGCAAGGTTAGAACTTTTAAAATCAGATGAAAAATCAACAGATTTTGAAATTTTGGTAAGTATGGTATAGGAGGAAAAATGGATCTTATTTCAAGCAGAACTTCTAATATCTCACATTTAGCGATGAACGGTCTTTTAGAAAGACAACGCGCAATTGGTGCTAATATCGCCAACGTAGAAACTCCAGGCTATCAACGCAAAGAAGTAGTTTTTGAGAATCAGTTGTCAGAAATCATCGAAAAAGAGGATTTAAAAGATTACATAAAAGAGCAAAATAGTATTAAACCAGCTCCAAAGACCTATAATGATTTTCTTCAAATTCAAGAAGGTCAAATGTACAGAAGACAGTTGAGTCCACAAGAAAAACAATACTTAATTTCAAATTCTTACGGTCAATATGACCCTCAGGTAATGGACGATATCTATTCAGAAGGTACTCTTGACGGAAATAACGTTGAACTTGAAAAAGAAATGATGGATTTAACTAAGAATGGTACAAGATATCTAATGTTATCAAACTTAGAACGAAAATATTTCTCAAATGTTTCAGAAATACTCCGTGGCGGCGGTCAATAATACGCAAAGTGTGAAGTGAAATAATTTATTTAGACAAAGGGTGGAAAAATGAGCCTAAATACATTTGATATTGCAGCATCAGGTATGACTGCACAAAGAATAAAAATGGATACTGTTGCAAGTAATATTGCTAACGTGAATACAACTCGTAATCCAGACGGTAGCAAAGGTGTTTATGTTAAAAAGAGCGTAAGTTTCAAGGCTATTTATGAAGACGAATTATCACGTGGAGCAAGAAACTTTGCAGCAAACTCTACAGATGCAAAATTTGACCCAAAAACTGGTGGGTTTACAATCAATACAGGTTTTGCGATGAATCAAGGTTTAATCTCTAACGGTGTAAGAGTTGAGTCAATTCAAGAATCTGAGCATCCAACCAAAATGATTTATGATCCAAATCACCCTGATGCAGACGCAGAAGGGTATGTAGAATTGCCAAATATCAATGTAGTTGAAGAAATGGTTGATATGGTTTCAGCATCAAAGGCTTATGAAGCAAACTCTGTTGTTGCTGAAAACGTGAAATCAATGATTCAATCAGCTATGAATATCTAATAATAATAAAAACTAAGGGGTGTGGAAATGGAAATTAATAGTAGTTTACCATATATGCAAAATATTAATTCAGCATTAAATTTTAATCCAATACAAAGTTATAACAATACATTAAAAGGTAACGCATCTTTTGATGTAAATAAAGGTATTGCGGATAATTTTGACAACATTCTTCAAGAATCAATGAAGGCTGAGGAAGTTGCTGCAGCGAGAAAATTTAACAACATGTCACCTGTGGATAGTTTAATGGGTTCTATTGAAAAGGCTTTTGGTAATGGATTAGATGACATTAATGAAAAAAGGTTAGAAGCTGATGCAATGCAAGAAGCATTTGCAAGAGGTGAAGATGTTAGTATTCACGATATGATGATTGCTTCGGAAAAAGCAACTTTGAGTTTACAAATGGCAATGCAAATTAGAAATAAAATGATTTCAGCTTATACAGATATTAAAAATATGAATTTCTAAGTTAAAATTTTTAAATAAAACAGATAGGCGCTGGGTGCAAACATGCACCCAGCGCCTTTATCCATTAAACGTAAAGGGAACTTAACAATTTTGAAAATTTTAGAAAAAAATATTATTATACTGTAGATAACGTGTAACTTGAGGTAATTATAAATAAATGGAAAATAATACAAACGACCACTTAAAGTTGTTTTTCGGTGATATTAAAAAGCTATGGGACGGACTTGAAGTTCCGCAAAAGTTTGGTCTTATTACTTTATCATTAGTAACGATAGTTGCTGCTACATACTTTTTAGTTAAATCATTTGAGCCTGATTGGGCTGTTTTGTATAATGATTTACCAGAATCAGATGTTGCAAATATTGCAGAATCGTTCAAAAAGAGTGGTCAAGCATACAAAGTTTCAGAAGACAAAAAAGCCATTATGGTTCCAAGCAAGGATAAAGATGACTTAAGAATTTTTGTTGCAGAAAATGACTTGATTTCTAATCAAGCTCCAGGATTTGAATTGTTAGACAATATGCAATTAGGCTCAACAGAGTTTAAAAATAAACTTACAAAACAAAGAATTTTCCAAGGTGAAATTACACGTTCTATTGAAAAAATGAACGGTATTAGAAGTTGTAGAGTTCAGTTGGCAGATCCTGAACGTTCAATTTTTGAAGACAAAGATGAAGCTCCAACAGCATCAGTAATGCTTATTTTGGATAACGGTTATAGGCTAAAATCATCTCAAGTTAAAGCTATCAAGAATCTTGTAGCTTATGCTGTTCCAAGAATGACTCCAGATAGGGTATTTATTACTGACCAAAATGGTGCAAGTTTGTCTGATGAAACTGGCAAAAATAATAATGATATGGAATCGTTTAAGTCGAATGCTGAAAAGCAAACTGCAGATAAGGTTACACAAGTTTTAGAAAAAATTGTCGGAAAAGGTAACGTTTCGGTTCAAGTTTCAGCTGATATTGATTTTAACTCAACTCGTGCAACAATTGAAACTTATGTTCCTGTTGGTGATGGTGAAAATGGTTATAAAGGCGTAATGACAAATTCTCAATCAGAAGTTGAAACCTACGAAAATCCTAACCAAGCACCGGTTAATGCAAATGTTCAAGCTAGAAACTTAAACTATGCAAAAGAAAAGAACTCTGTAAACTACAGTGTATCAAAAGAAGTTAAACAAGTTGTTTATGCTCCTGGAACTGTAAAACGTATGACAATTGCAGTTGCAGTAAACAAAATTTTAACAGATAAAGAAAAAGAAGAATTACAAAATCTTGTTCTATCTGCATCAGGTGCAAATTATGAACGTGGTGACGTTATCACAGTTTCTAGTTTGCAATTTGAATCAATCGCAGAAGAAAAAGCAAGACAAGCTCAATTGGATAAAGAAATTAAGAAAAAATCAACAGTTGATTACCTAACAAAAGATTTAGGACCATTGTTAGTTGTTCTAATTCTCGGTTTGGCGGCATTATTTGTAATTAAAGGTGTTGTAAACAAATTTGGTCAAGCGTTTGAAAAACCTGAAAAACAAACTTTCGAGCCTGTTTTACCACCGATTGAGGATAATTTAGAGGTTCTAATGTCACCTGATAATATGCCTAAGATTGAGGCTAATATTGACCCTGAATTAGAACGAGCAAAAATGGAAATAAACGATACAATTATGGCAGACCCAGCAGAGGCTGCAAGATTGTTAGTTTCATTTATTAAGGAATAAAAATTATGGCAATGAATAATTACGGTGGAACTACAGTAGGAAATACAACGTTGAGCAATAATATTAACTCAATAAGCAACACGTTACTTTCACAACAAAATATTGTTGCAATGAATTCGACTCAAAAAGTTGCGGCACTGTTGATTTTGTTAGGACCAGTAACAGCCGCAGAAGTTTTGAAAAATATTACTGATAACGATTTGTTGGAACAAATTGCATTAGAAATTGCAAGTTTGAATAAAGTTCCAGTCGAATCTCTTGTTGGCATTTTGGAAGAATTTAGAAGTCTATTCCAAGCAAGTCGTTACCTTGCAAAAGGTGGTAAAGATTATGCAAAACAAGTTTTGGAATTGACTTATGGACCAGAACAAGCAAAAAGAATTATGTCAAGATTGGAAGCAATGATGAATGCTAATCCATTCCAATTTTTTAACGAAGCTGACCCAGTACAATTAGCGACTTCCTTCCAAAATGAAAATCCACAACTTATTGCCTTGATTTTGGCATACTTACAACCTGCTCAATCAGCAAGGGTTTTGAACAACTTAACTCCAGAGGTTCAAGCTCAAGTTGCAATTAAAATTGCAGACATGGATACAACAAACCCTGAAATTCTTGCAGATATTGAAAAAATTGTAGAAACTAAGTTCTCATCAGTAATGGTTCAAGACTTCTCTCAAGCTGGTGGTATCGATACATTAGCAAGCATTTTGAACCGTGCTGACAGACAAACTGAACGTAATGTTCTTGAATTGTTAGAAATTGAAAATCCAACTCTTGCAGATGAAGTAAGAGAATTGATGTTTGTATTTGAAGACATAATTACTCTTGATGATAGAACAATTCAACGTGTATTGCGTGAAGTTAATACGAAAGATTTGGCATTGTCACTTAAAGGTACTAAAGAAGAGGTTAGAGAAAAAATCTTCAAGAATATGTCTGAACGTGCACAAAAAATGTTACGCGACGATATGGAATATTTGGGACCTGTACGTGCAAAAGAAGTTCAAGATGTTCAAGCTTCAATTTGTGCTACAATTAAGGCTCTTGAAGCTGCAGGTGAAATAGTAATTGAACGTGATGCAGGTGAGGAAGAATTCATTGACTAGGATTAAAGCTTCAGAAATTCAAATGGGTTCTAGTTTTGTTATGCCGATTGACAATCCTTATAAAGAGATTGAAACAAGGGCAGAACAAATTATAAAAACTGCTGAAATACAAAAACAGCAGTTAATTCAAGCTGCGGAAAAACAAGCTAATGAAATTATTGCTCAAGCTCAACAACTTGTAGAGCAAGCAAAACAAGAGTGTGCAAACCTTATTGAAGCAGCAAAAAATGAAGCTACAACAGAAGGGGTTAAAATCCGTGAATTGGCTCAAAAAGAAGGCTATGAAGATGGCTATAAGCAAGGTTTTAACGAAGGCACAAATTCTTTAGAGGAAAAATTTAACGCACTAGACTTATTTGCACAATCTCAATATGACGTAAAGCGCAATATAATTAAGTCTGCGGAACTTGATATTGTGGATTTGGTTTTGGCTATTGCGCGTAAGGTTTGTAAAAAATCTTTGGATGAAGATACTGAGATTTTGAAAAATATTACTGTTGATGCAATCAAACAGTTGAAAGATAAAGAAAGCATTACGATTATAATAAGCCCAGAATTGGCAGAAAAAATTTATTCAATTTCAGATAAGTTGAAAGAGGAAATTCCAAAACTAAATTCAATTAGAATTATTGAAGACGCAAATGTTTCTGCTGACGGTACTATTGTAGAAACACCACTTTCTCGCGTGGATTCAAGATTAAAAACTCAAATTGACCAAATTGCAGAAAAAATGATGTCTGAACATTATTCAACTATTGAAGACGAAGTTGAAGATGATGACAGTGCTGATATAGTAACTATTGGTTCAACACAAGAATTAATTGATAAAAAAGAGTTTTTAGAAGAAGAATTAACTCCACCACCTTTGAGTGAAACAATTGAACGTATCCAACAAGTAAACGCGGAACAAAGCTCTGAAAGTGCACCTAAAAATGAGGTTTTGAACAATGACGATAACGTTCAATAAAGACAAGTTTTTAGACACAATGCAAGAGGTTAAGACGATTAAAGAAATCGGCAAAGTTACTGAAATCACAGGTTTAATCATTGAAACTGACGGTCCTGAATCTAGTATTGGTGATTTGTGCTATATTTATAAAAAAAAATCAGAAAAACCGATTTGGGCAGAAGTTGTAGGCTTTAAAGAAAACAAAATTCTTTTAATGCCACTAGGTTCAATGGATGGGGTTCAACCAGGGGCTTTTGTACTAAATACTGGCGAACCAATGAAAATTAAAGTTGGGAATCAGCTTCTAGGACGAGTTTTAGATGGATTAGGTAATCCCATAGATTCTTTAGGTGAAATATCTTCGCAATGCTATGTTTCAACTTCTGCAAAGCCGATTAACCCATTAAAACGTGCAAGAATTGACAGTCCTTTGTCTTTAGGAATTAAATCTGTCGACGGTTTTATAACAGTCGGAAAAGGTCAAAGGATGGGTATTTTCGCTGGTTCTGGTGTTGGTAAAAGTACAACAATGGCAATGATGGCGAAGAATACCTCAGCAGATATCAATGTTATCGCACTAATTGGGGAACGTGGTCGTGAGGTTCGTGAATTTATTGAAAAGAATTTAGGTCCAGAAGGTATGAAACGTACTGTCGTAGTTGCTGCAACTTCAGAGCAACCTGATTTGGTAAAAATAAAAGCTGCATTCGTTGCAACTTCAATTGCTGAATATTTCCGCGACCAAGGGCGTGATGTCTTGTTTATGCTTGATTCTGTAACACGTATTGCAATGGCTCAACGTGTTGTGGGGCTTAGTGCAGGTGAACCTCCAGCAATGAAAGGCTATACACCTAGCGTATTTGCGATTATGCCTCAATTAATGGAAAGAGCTGGGTGTAACGATAAAGGCTCAATTACAGCACTTTATACCGTATTGGTAGAAGGTGATGATTTTAATGAACCAATTTCTGACACAGCAAGAAGTATCTTAGACGGTCACATCATGCTTTCACGTGATTTAGCTCACAGAAACCATTATCCAGCCGTAGATGTTTTACAATCTATTAGTCGTGTTATGGGTGACGTTACAACAAAAGAACATAGAGAGGCTGCAGCAAAAGTTCGTAGCTGGCTCGCCGTTTATAAAAAGAATGAAGATTTGATTAATATCGGCGCTTATGTGAAAGGCTCTGATCCAATATGTGATGAGGCTATAAGCCGTATGAACTCAATAAATGGGTTCTTGTGCCAAAGTACAGCTGATAAATTTGAATATGAAAACATTGTTGCAGATTTGATTGAACTTGCAAAATAAGCTATTTTTGAGCGTTTTGTTCTTCCTTTTTAATCATATCCTGTAGCATATTTTTTGCTACTTCAAGTTGAGCATCGTGATTTTTCTTCAAATCTTGTTGAGTAAGTGCAATTTGAACATCTGGTGCGATACCTTTTTTGTTGATATCGTTACCATTTGGGGTTAGATATTTTGCAATTGTAAGGTTCATTCCAGTTTCATTAGGCAATGTAAGCACCTCTTGAACCATACCTTTGCCGTATGTTGTTGTACCAACAAGTTTTGCTTTATGATAATCTTTTAAAGCGCCTGATAAGATTTCACTTGCACTAGCACTAGATTTGTCAATTAAAACTACCATTGGTTTATCAACATTGTAATCAACATTTTGTGCTGGCATATTGCGTTTATAGCCGTTTCTGCCAACGATACTTACAATGTTTCCTTGAGGAATAAATAAGTTTGCAATAAATACTGCATTTGGAAGTAATCCTCCAGGATTTCCTCTTAAATCAAGGATTAACCCCTTTGTTTTATCGGTTTTTTCCAAGGCCTCTAAAAATTCATTTGTTGTTGACAAACCGATGAAACTTAAGATTTGAATGTAGCCAATGTTCTTATCTACAGAACTTTTTACTGTTTTAATCTTAATTTCTTTACGCTTGATATTTTTAACTATTTTTTTGTTATCTCTAAGGATTGTAACTTCAACGATACTATTTTCTGGACCTCTTACAAGTCCAGCAACATCAGAAATTGACATACCGCTAACTTCTTTTTTGTTTACTGCAAAAATAACATCATAAGCTTTGATACCCGCATTGCTTGCAGGAGTACCTTCAATTACGTTGAATACGGTAATTTTACCTGAATTAGAAAAAATGTTAACGCCAATACCTGTAATTTTAGAGTCGATAGAGGTGTTTAGATCAGCAAATTCAGTCTTTGACATAAATTTAGAATACGGGTCGTTAAGGCTTTCAATCATTGTGTTAATTGCAACATAAGCATCTTCGTCGGTTTTGATTTTACCTTGATAATGTGCTTTCCAACGATACCAATCTTGATCGTTCATGTTTGTATCGTAATAATTATTTTTGATAACTTTCCAAGCC
>CAVFBQ010000180.1:0-8523 GCA_963620455.1 uncultured Eubacteriales bacterium | reverse complement strand
ATATTTAGGTCTTAGCGAAAATGTTCCCATCTCACACTTGCACTTTATTTACAAGGGTGTAAACAAAACCTACAGTTTTAAAGACATTTAACCTTAATTTTAATTTAACAAAGAGGCGCGAGCGGTACGCTCGCGCCTTACTTTTATTTTATTCTTTAAAAATCAATTATACTTCTGTTTCTTTACATTTTTTGTACCAATTTTTATTGAACGCCCAAGCAATTTTGTGACGTTTAGCATATTCACACAAGTCCTTTTTAATTTCTGGGGCTAGAATATACATTGTAATAATGTTTGGTACTGACATTGAAATCATCATTGCATCTGTAATATTAATTACAGAAGTTACGCTCATAACTGAACCAATAACAATAAATGCACAATATATTAATTGGAAAACCAATGTACGTTTTTTACCTTCACCAAACAAGAAGTTCCAAGATTTTTGTCCGTAATATGCCCAAGAAATTATTGTTGATAATGCAAATAGTATAACTACAATAACCAAAATATATGGGAAGAATGAGATTACTGATTCAAATGCTGAAGAAGTCAATTGAACACCTGAAATTCCGCCACCTGGTTGATAAGTGCCTGTTACAACAATTACGAATGCTGTCAACATACATAACAAACCTGTCAACAAGGGTTCTATTAATGATACAAAACCTTGAGAGATTGGTTCTTTTGTTTTTACTGTTGCATAAGCAATCGGTGCTGAGCCTGTACCAGCCTCGTTTGTTTGTACTGAACGGCGTAAACCCATAATGATTGTACCAAAGATACCACCAGCAACCGCTTCAGGGAAGAATGCTTGCTTAACAATTACAAACAACGCATGTGGAATATGTGTAAAGTTTGCTACAATTACTACTAAACCTGAAAGAATATACAAGGCGCACATAAATGGTACGATTTTTTCTGTAACTTTTGCGATACTCTTAATACCACCAACGATAATCAAACCTACCACAACAGCGGTAATTAAGCCGATAACCCAGTTTTGACCAGTCAAATCCCAGCCCAAACCACCAGAAATACTAATAACTTGTTCAACAGTTTGGTTAATTTGAATCATATTACCGCCTGTAAGCCCACCACAGATACAAAGAACTGCAAAGATTACAGACAACGGCTGACCTAACCAACGCATTTTTTTACGAGTTAAGCCGTGAGCCATATAGTGCATTGGACCACCTGAAATTGAGCCGTCCAAGTTAAAACGTCTATATTTTACTGCTAATGATGCTTCTACGAATTTTAAAGACATACCGAAAATTGCACCGACAAAAATCCAAAATGCAGCCCCAGGTCCACCTAATGAAATTGCAATTGCAGCACCAGCAATTGAACCCATACCGATTGTACCTGACAAAGCTGTTGCAAGAGCTTGGAAAGATGAAACCTCGCCATCGCCTTCACTATCTTTATCAACTGGTTTTCTCAATACGTCAATAGCATGTTTGAAACCCCAAATTGCGATACCTCTCAAATAAATTGTAAAGAAAACACCTGCAATAATAATCCAGAAAATAATAATTGGCACATCTGTACCACATACTGGAATTGGGAAGAAAATTATACTCGCAATCTTGTCCGAGATAGGTGCAACATGTTTTTCTAACGTTTGGTCGATATTAAGCGCGAAACATTGTTGTGCTGTAAAAATCAGCGCTAATAACGAAAACAAAAACTTGTTGTACATAAACATAATTCCTAACTACTTCTACTGAGCAAGCACTGACCTAAACGGCTTGCCATATTACAATTATAGCAAAAACATGCTGAAATTAAGATACCTTTATATATTCTTTAAAATATTTTGAAGGTAATTATCCGCACATGTTGTAGAATTATGGTCTGTAACCGTATTGTAACAATTTTGTAACATGCTATAAATTTGTCCCTCGTCTAAGTCTATAATTTTTGCAATTGTTTCTTTTATCGACTCAACATTTGGTTCTGTCAAAAATCCGTTTATACCGTCTTTTATAATTCCATCAACACCATCATTTTTTGTACCTACTGTAATACAGCCCATCGACATTGCTTCTAAATAAACCATACCAAAAGTTTCGTGCACACTTGGCAACACAAAAATATCTGAATTTTTCATTTCGTTTAGTACAATATCTTTTGGCAAGTAGCCTGTAAATTTTACATTATTTGAAAGTTTAACCAAAGATTCAAGCTCTTTACCTTCACCAATTACAGTTAATTTAATACTTTCATTATCCTTCACCGCTTTTATTAATTTATCAATATTTTTACGTTTAATTAATTGTGCGCAAGTCACAATATTAACTCGCCTATCAAGCATTGAAGGAATTTGACGTTTTATCGGTTGAACATCAATTCCACTTGGAGCATCAAAGGTTTTTTCTTCATATTGTGGATACAACTCTAAGAATTTTTTACGCAAAACCTCACTACGGCAAGCAATTCCAACAGCTCTTTCATAAGCTTTTTCCATTTGCTTTTTGAAATAAATTGAGTAAATAGGTTTTGTCAAAACATCTATATCTGAACAGTGAACAGCACAAATAACTTTACCCTCAAAGTGGTTAGATGCAATAATTCCAGACGGCATGTGCGCCACGATTACGTCATAATTTTCACAAATTTGTTTTGGCAATTTTTGTTTTATATCACCCCAAAAAGGTGTTAAATAGTTCGCATTAAATGCATTTTCATATTGTCCTGTTTTGTAAAAAGGTTTATTGCGCAAAAAAGAGTTAAAAAGAAAATTAGGGCGAACAACATCAACGCTATAACCTGCTTTTTTCCAATATTTTACAAAGTTATACAATGTTTTTGGAGTGTTTTTTTCGTCCTCTCTAATTGGGTACAAATCTGTCAAAAATAATATTTTCATAATTCAATTATAGCACGAATTGAGTGCATTATAATATTAATTAATTTACTATTTTTCTTGTTTTGTCAATCTCTATACCTATGCGCCGAAATAATTTTTCAAACCGATTGTAAGATTTTCGTTTTTGCACATTTTCTTTAACTTAGCAATGGCTCTATTTTCAATTTGACGGATTCTCTCTCTTGAAACACCATATTGAGAACCGATTTCATCAAGAGTTTTCTTTCCGCCGTCACTATTCAAACCATAGCGCATAATCAAAACGTCACGTTCTTTTGGCATCAATTGATTTAACATCTTTTTGATATCTTCAAGCATACTTTCTTGACTAACCATTGACTCTGGCGTAATTGTTGAATTATCAACAATATAGTCCGCAATTTTTGAGGAGTCGTCCTTTTTATTAGCTGGAGTTTCAATACTAATTGTTGGTTGTGCAGATTTAATAATTTGATTTAACTTTTGAACAGAAATCCCTAAACGGTATGCAATTTCTTGTTTTGTAGGAGTTCTACCCAACTCAGTTGTCATATCAATTGTTGTCTTTTTAATTTTATTTAATGATTCAATCATGTGAATTGGCAATCTAATTGAACGAGCTTTGTCAGCAATAGCACGAGTTATAGACTGTTGTACCCACCAAGTTGCATAAGTTGAAAACTTATAACCTTTTGTATAATCAAATCTTTCAGCTGCTTTCATCAAGCCGATATTACCCTCTTGAATTAAATCCAAAAAGGACAAACCTCTGCCAATATATTTTTTTGCAATGCTTACAACCAAGCGTAAATTAGCATTTACCAACACCTTTTTTGAAAATTCGCTGTGTTCGTCTTTTATTTTTTTCGCAATATCAAGTTCTTCCTCTTGCGATAGCATAGGAATTTTACCGATTTGTTGCAAGTAAATTCTAACTGAATCGTCTGTATTTACTGAATTTATACTTTCTTGAACTTTGGGATCTGCGACTGTATCTAAGATGTTTTCTGCATCATCTTCGTCATCTTCTGCCTCTTGAAGACTATGAAAATCAACACCTTCTTCTGATATTTCGTCGTTTAATTCAAAGTTTTCTACGTTTTTATTCATAATTCTATCCTACAACATTTCCGACAAAAAAGGAATTATTTAACATTTGCATTTTGAATATTCTTTTGGCGAACAGCCTCAAATATAATAATACTCAACGCATTTGAAACATTTAGCGAATTAAATTTCTTCATCATCGGAATTTTTATTTGAAAATCTGCCATCTTAATTATAGATTTAGAAACACCTGCGTGTTCAGCCCCCATAACTAGTGCAAAATTCATATCTGTATAATTTACGTCATAATAATTATCTTTTGCATCTGCTTCCGCTGCAATTACCCACCAATCCGATTCTTGCAATCTTTGCAATGCACTAACTAGGCTATTGACTTTTATAATTGGAATGTGATTTGTTGCGCCAGCAGAAGTTTTTTCTACTACAGAGTTAACCTGAACACTGCGACGTGACGGAATCATAATTGCA
Source organism: uncultured Eubacteriales bacterium (assembly GCA_963620455.1). Taxonomy (GTDB): domain Bacteria; phylum Cyanobacteriota; class Vampirovibrionia; order Gastranaerophilales; family Gastranaerophilaceae; genus UBA6984. Next base: position 4,133 of record CAVFBQ010000180.1, on the reverse strand, counting down.
TCAACACCAGCACAAACGCAAGTTCTAATGATTGCTCCTAAATTGTGCGCATCTTCTACTCCGTCTAACACCACTAATGAACCGTTTTTGTGAGGTTTTGAAAGAAATTCGTCAAGCTCCATGTACTTTATTGGAGAAGTTAAGGCAATTACACCTTGATGATTAACCTCGTTATACGGAGCAAATTTTTCCTTGCCTACAAATTGAAAGATAACACCTTTTTTTTGCGCCAATTCTTTGATTTTTGCAATTTTGTTATCTGTATGAATATTGTTTGCAATCCAAATTTTGTTGATTTCTCTAGTTCCAGCTTCAAGCGCCTCAATAACAGCATTTTTGCCGTAAATAACGTCCTCCATTATTTGCAAACCTCTAACATTCTGTCGATACATTTTAGAGCTTTTTTAGCTATTTCTTCATCAACTGTAATCTCATTTGTTTCATTTTTCAAAACGCTATAAATGTCTTCCATTGAATTTCTTTTCATATTTGGACAAACAATGCTGTCTTTAATTAAAATAAATTCTTTATCCTTGCAATCACGTTGTAATCTATCAACTACACCTTTTTCAGTTGCAATTATGAATTGTTTTTTGTCACTTTCCATTGCATACTTCATAATTCCTGTTGTAGAACCAACATAATCTGCTCTTAAACAAACCTCTTTGTGACATTCTGGGTGAGCCAAAACTAGTGCATTTGGATATTTTTCACGAGCATTATCAACATCTTCTGGCTTAATTCTCAAATGTGTTGGACAAAAGCCTGTAAATGTGTTGACTTTCACATCTTCTAATTGATTTTCAACCCATTTTCCTAAGTATGTATCTGGAACGAACATGATTTCTTTAGTCTTTAAGCTATCTACTATTTTTATTGCGTTTGAACTTGTACAGCAAATATCACATTCTGATTTAACTTCTGCGGTTGAATTTACGTAACAAACGACTGGCATTTCCGAATGTTGAGCTTTAAATTCTCTCAATTGTTTTAAATCAATCATATCTGCCATTAAGCAACCTGATTGCATGTTAGGTAATAAAACCTTCTTGTTAGGAGAAATTATTTTTGCAGTTTGTGCCATAAAATAAACACCTGCAAAAACTATTATGTCCGCATTTGTCTTGGCAGCCATTTGACTTAAATAAAGAGAATCACCGACGTAGTCTGCAACTTCATCTATTTCTATATTTTGGTAGCAGTGTGCTAAAATCACCGCGTTTTTTTCTTTTTTAAGTTTTAAAATTTCGTCTTTTAACATTCGTAATATGCCTTATCTAATAAATTTGACGTGAGAGCTTGTTTAAATTATAATAATCCTAAGTTATTATATAATAAAAACATTTAAAAGAACATGTTAAATCAAATACTATCACAGCTGGGTGCAAATACTAAAATTACTGTTGGTGTCGCAATGTCACCAGGTATTGGTCTTGAAATGATTGAAATCAATCCAAAAACAAAGGCCATTGAAAAGTATGCTTGCAAGCAATTAGATTATGATTATTCAAAGAGAGAAATTGCAGATTACGACAGATTTAGAGAAGTTTTAATTGATTTATTTGACGAATTAAAAATTAACAGAAAGAGTAATATTGTTTTAACTCTACCTTCTGTACATTACGGTTTAATTTCTTTACCAACTGCGCTTGGTGACGAGGGTGTTACAAGTGCTTTGATTTCAGAAGTTGAACAAGCTTCTTACATCTTTAAACGTCAAGACCCTGTTATCAGTTGGGCTGACGCTTATCCAGCAGGTGACAAAGATAGCAGAGAAATTTTGTACGGAGCAATTCAACAATCTGCTTTAGACGAAATCAATGCTGCGTGTGTTGAAATTGGTTGCACTCTTATTGCAATTGAAACAGCTCAAAACTCTTTGTTAAAAACTTTAGATTTTAACAAATTGGCTGAAGAACACATGTCACCAAACACAACTTGGAACTTGATGGTTATCAACCCTAACAGTTACTCAATGATTACTCTAAACGGAAAGAGCGTTGTTGAGTATAGAGAAGAACCTTTGGCTCTTCGTTCTTTCGTTGGTGACGAAATTTATGAAGCTATCATTTCTTCAGCTCAATTGACATTACAAACAATTCCGTCTAATTACTTGTATATCGTTTCTGAAACAGATATGGTTTCAGCCGAAGTATTATCAATGAAAATTCCATTTGACGGAAATATCAAATTTTTAGAAAGTAATAAATACGTACAAAACCCATTAATGCAGGCTTCATACAACATCTTGCCTAACCAAGTGTTGAAAATCACTCCTGAAGTCATAGGTTCTGGTATTTATTTAATTTCAAATTTCCCATCTAAATTTAACTTATTAGGAAAAGGTCACGAAGAACTTGCTTCTTTGCAAGATGTTGCACCAAAAATTAGAATTGGTAACACCGAATTTGAATTATCATCTGCCTTTGTCAAGAAGGTTGCAGTTATTGCAGCATTAATTTTGTTAGTTCCTGCAGGTATTTTATTTGCAATAATGAGCAAATTAAATACAATGAATCAGGATACTTTAAACCAAATCAACACACAATTAGAGGCAGATAAAGCAGAACTTTCAAACTACGAAGATATCGATAGAAAAGATACTTTCGACTCAAAATTGGAAATCAACAACGTGCAATCTGTTAACCGTACAAAGTTAATCTATTATACAGCAATAGGAACAAACCTTCCACCTAATACTTGGTTAATTTATTTGAAAATTTTTGGCGATAGAAAAATTGATATCATTGGTCGCGCAACAAACGTAGAAAATGTTTATACCTTCTACAAAAATATGAAAATGTCTGTTATCGATTCAGATTTAAGATTAAACAGACTTGAAATGTCCGCAGATTCAGTTGGGAACCTTGTTGTGGAAGATTTAAACAGCATAAAACCAACATTTTATGAATTTGAAATCACAAACTTGACAGACGAAGAACTTAACAAGTTAAATGATGAGCTTAATGCTGTTGAACGTGATGACAATGGTAACCCTAAAGACCCAGAAGCAGCTAACATTAAGCGTAAAAGAGGTTTCTTGTTTGAAGATTTCTTGAAAATTCCATCATTAAACCAAGATGGTCAAAACAATCCTGAACAAAATCGACCTCAACCTCAGCCACAACAACAAACTCAATCTTCTCAAAGTAAGCCACCAAGCAACTTACCAGCTAACCTTGAGTCTATTGAACAATTTTAATAAGGAATAAATTAGAACATGAATGAACTTCAAAAATACAGAGAATCTTTAATGTATCTAGCGGGAATTATTATTGTCGCTGTATTTTTATTCCAAAAAATTCAACCTGAAATTCAAAAAACTATAGATTTATACAAACAGGTTGGTACACAAAAAGAAGTTGCAGCAGGTATTTCTAAACAACTTTCTATCGCAAAAGAAAAAGTTGAAAGAAAAAAGAAAATGCGTCTTCTTGATGATATGACAAAGAAAGTTTATTCACCTGCTGAGGGTGTTTCTATTGATGCAGATTCAGCATTTTCAGTATTGTTAGATGACATCATTGAAATTGCAAGAAAAAATCATATAAAAACACACTCAATTCAATCAGCCTTAAATCCTTCTGAAGATGTTTTCGTAAAGGGTGACAAAGAGCATTTCAGCGCATATCAACTTGAGATGAAGATTGTTTCTGATTACTCTGATTTTGAAGGATTTATTCGAGATTTATACGCATACAATTATTTAATCAATATTAATAACATTGAAATTTATCCATATCAAAAGAATAAGAGAATTTTGCTTATTAATTTGACGCTAACTCTATATTCAACAATTGCTGCTCCTGATGCTAACGGTGGCGAAGGCGGAGAAAATAATGGAGAAGATGGCAATAATAACAACGGTGAACAATCAGGTGAAAACCCACCACCAACGCCGTAGCGGATTTTGTACTCTGCCAAACAAGCTTAAAGCTTATAATCAATTGGTCGTTGGTTATAATTTTACACCCTGTAACACTAGTTATTGAGAACTAGCACTATAGTTACTGTTATTATTACTTTTTCTGTATTTTTACATCGCCATTTCGGAGTATAGTATATATAAAAATTTTATGTTTCTATAAAATGGTTATAATTTATTGAAAACATTTTCTCTTTATTTTTTGCAC
>CAVFBQ010000179.1:0-2850 GCA_963620455.1 uncultured Eubacteriales bacterium | reverse complement strand
GTAGGGTCTGCAAAGGTTGTCTCTTAGGGACAACCACCCTAATTATATTATAACTTATTTTATAAAAATTTCAAGTGTAAAAAATCGAAAGGAAAATAAATAATGAAAAACAAACAATTTTTGATGATTCCAGGACCAACACCTGTTCCTGAAAGTGTACTACTAGCAATGGCTAAACACCCAATTGGACACAGAAGTTCGGAATTTTCGGAGATTTTAAAAGAAGTATATGAAAACCTTAAATACGTTTTCCAAACTAAAAATGACGTGTTTATGTTTGCCTCAAGTGGAACAGGCGCAATGGACGCAGCACTTTCAAACCTTGTAAACGAAGGCGATGACGTACTTTGTTTATCATTAGGTAACTTTGGTAATCGTTGGGCTAAAATTGCAGCTGGATATGGCGCAAACGTTGATAAAATCGAGGTTTCAGCTGGTGAAGTTATCAATCCTGAAGATGTTGAAAAGAAAATGAGTGAAAAACAGTACAAAATTGTAACACTAACACACTCAGAAACCTCTACTGGCGCGAAAAACGATGTTGAAGCACTTTGCAAAATTATCAAAAAACACGGTGCAATTTCTGTTGTTGATGGTGTAACTAGTGTAAGCGCAATGCCTGTCAAGACTGACGAATGGGGAATTGATGTTCTTGTATCTGGCTCACAAAAAGGATTTATGATTCCTCCAGGACTTGCTTTCCTTGTAGCTAGTGAAGATGCTTGGCGCATACACGCTGAATGCAAGCACCCAAGCTTCTATTTCAGTTGGGATGCACACAGAAAATCGGTTAGAGAAAATTCTACTCCTTACACAGCTGCGGTAAACTTAATTTACGCTCTACAAGAGGCTTTAAGACGTATCAAAGAGGAAGGTTTAGAAAATATTTTTGCAAGACACGAAAGGGTTGCATTAGGCTTGAGAAAAGCATTACGAGCTATCAACCTAACTCTTTTAGTAGAAGATGACAAGAATGCGAGCTATTCAATAACTTCCATTGTACCACCAGATGGAATTTCAGTACCTGATATTCGCTCTCACCTAAGCAAAGACTTTGATATAGTAGTAGCAAACGGTCAAAACACACTAAAAGACAAGATTTTCAGAATGGGAACTCTTGGATTTGTTTCAGACAGGGACTTACTGACTGCCGTTGCTTCGCTTGAAGCCGTACTTTTAGCTCTAGGACACAAATTCGAGGTAGGTGCAGGCGTAAGAACCGCTATAGAGTGGTCAAATTCCCAACGAAATCTTTAATATAACAGGTATTTTCAGAGTGATGTAAGTAAAAATACGTACGTATTTTTACTTACATTTTTAATTTTTCGATGTTTTAAGACTATTTTTCTAAAATTTATTAAATGGTATGCATTTTATCAAAAATTTCTTTCTTTTGAATCCAAATTTCCATACCCAATTCTTCAGCTTTTTCTAAAAGAGCTTGTTTAATTTCTTTGAAAGTATTTTTTGATTGAGAAATATTTGCAAGCAAGAACATCACAAATTGACCTTGCATAAGAGTCTGTTTAATATCTTCAATATTCACATCGTATTTAGCCAAAATTGTTGTAACTTGCATAACAATTCCGACTTGATCCTTGCCTGAAAGTGTAACTATAATTTTTTGTTCGTCCATATTTCACCTTGTCTTAATCTGAAACTTATGCTAAAATCATAGCATAAAAACAAGTTAAGGAGATTTATGAAAGTTTTAATTGTTGATGAGAATGCTACTAACTTAAAAATTTTGTCTATGTTATTAGCGAAGGACAATTATGACGTAAAAACTGCAAATTCTTCTGACAGTGCAATAGCAAAGATGTCGAAGAACCTTGATTTGGTAATCATTGACACAAATTTATCTGGCAAAAACGGGTTTGAAACTTGTAAAACAATAAAGAATAATCCTGAATACAGATGTATTCCAATCATTTTAATTTCAAGAGAATCGCGTACAGACGATATTGTAAAAGCTTTTGCAAGTGGTGCAAACGACCTAATGACGACTCCCTTCAAACCTGAAGAAGTTAGAGAACGCATAGCAAAGCAAATCAAATTGAGAGATTTACAAAATAGTGCGGATAAGTCTGAGGTTGAAAGAATTACTAATGAGCAAATGGAAACAATCTTTTCGCTTGCTCAATTAGCGCAATCAAAAGACGATGACACTGGTCATCACTTGGAAAGAGTTAAACGTTACTGCAAAATTTTAGCGATAGAATTAACAAAACCCATTTACAAACAAGAAATTACAAGACAATTCATAAAAGATTTGGAGCTTGCTGCGCCGTTGCACGATGTGGGCAAAGTTGGCATTGCTGATAAGATTGTATTAAAGCCTGATAAACTTACTGAGGCTGAATTTGAGCAAATGAAACAACATACAATAATTGGTTACAACATGCTTAAAGATGTTCAAAATCAGTTTGGCGATAGCAATTTTATAAAAATGGCAATGAACATTGCACGCTATCATCACGAAAGATATGACGGAACAGGTTATCCTGACGGTTTAAGCAAAACAGACATTCCGCTTGAAGCCCGTATTCTAGCAGTTGCAGATGTTTATGATGCATTGAGAACTCAAAAGCCTTATCACGACTCAATATCTCACGAAAAAGCATTTGAAGTAATCAAAGGTGGTCGTGAATTGCAATTTGATTATATGATGGTTAAAGCTTTGAAAAAGGTTCATCACGAATTTGAAAAGGTTTGGGACGAATTAGGCGACTAATTGTCAGGCAATGCCTGACCTACTTTTTTAGGGTGTAAACAAAACCTACAGTTTTAAAGACATTTAACCTTAATTTCAATTTAACAAAGAGGCGCGAGCGTACCGCTCGCGCCTTA
>CAVFBQ010000178.1:0-6460 GCA_963620455.1 uncultured Eubacteriales bacterium | reverse complement strand
GCATTCAGCGTTGCTTCAGCAAAAGCAGATGTAAGTAATTATAGATACGAATACGTGAATATTCCATTTTGGCAAAATTTTAATGATAATAATTTATTAGCAAATTTAAACAATTTATATTTGCACAACAATGATTTAAAAGCGACTTCACTAAAAGTAAGCGAAGCTCAAAAGTTGGTTAAAATTTCATTAGCTGATGAACTTCCACACATAGGATTTAATGGAAACATCAAACAAACTTTCCGTTCTTCTGATGAAGTTTTTGGAGATATTACAATCCCTGATTATACTGAAACTCAGTTTTTACTACCTTTAACCTTGAGTTATGAAATCGACATTTGGGGCAAAAATCACTTAAAAACAAAAGCATACAAGAAAAAATTTGAAATTATGCAACAAGACGAAAAAACCGTGTATATTTCAATGACTTCTGCATTTGCTTCTGATTATTATAATTTGATAAAGGTAGACAAACTTATTGAATTACAACAAAAATTGATTGATACGCAAAAAAATGTAGTCAGTGCAATTGAAAGAAAATATCAACTCGGAACAGCAAATATCAATCAAGTAATTATTGAGAAAAAATCTTTAACTTATTTAGAAGAAGAATTAAACAATTTGAAAGAAAAACAAGATGTCCTAAAAAATCAAATGAACGTAATTCTTGCAGATAGAAGTTTTCAAGACATAAATAGAACATACTACAATGATGTTAAAGCTAAAGTTACTATTCCTAAAGAAATCAGCACAAGCGTTTTAACTTCACGCCCAGACAACGTAAAATCAGAATTAAACCTTGAAAAAATTGGCATTGAGGTTAAAGTTGCAAGACGCGAATTATTACCTAAATTCAATCTTGTTGGAAACTTGGGATTTAATGCATACAATTTATCAAGCGCAAATACATTCCTAGCAAATATTGCAATCGCACCAACTTGGGATTTATTTATGGGTGGTAAAAAAATTCAACTTTTAAAATTACAAAAAGATGAATACAAAATTGCAATTGAACATTATGACAAAACTCTTTTAAAATCTATCCAAGAAACAAATGATGCACTTTATACATTAAAATCAATCAATGGCAAATATTCAATTGCGAACGACCGTTATGCATTAAGCAAAACAGAATCCCAATTAATGCAAAAGAAGGAGCAATTAGGAATTGCCGATAGATTAAATTCTTTATACCAAAAAGAAATCGAACTTGTTTCAGAGCAACAAGTTGTATCTTTAAAAACAAATGAAATAATCGCAATGATTAACCTATACCAAGCTTTAGGTGGTATCAATTTTTTCAACGCAGAAAATTTGTAATTTAAGATGATAACAAATCTAAATTACTTACAGATTGCAAATTATCCGTATTTTTAAGTAGAGGATAATCGTCAATATTGTGCTCTTTTACAAACTTAATAGCTTCGCTGCGTGCTATTTCTAAGATTTTAGTATCTTTGACTATATCAGCAACAACCATATCAGGCAATCCACTTTGACGAGTACCTAAAAACTCCCCTGGACCTCGGAGTTCTAAGTCTTTTTCTGCAATAACAAAACCGTCGTTTGTTTGCTCCATAATTTCTAATCTTGCTCTAGTTTCAGGGTTACGAGTTGAAGATGAAAGCACACAGTATGATTGAAAATCAGAACGTCCAACACGCCCTCTTAATTGGTGCAATTGAGATAACCCAAATCTCTCTGCATTATCTATAACAATGACAGTTGCATTTGGAACATCTACTCCTACCTCAACAACGGTTGTTGCAACTAAAATATCATATTTACCTTCTTTAAAGTCACGCATAACATTTTCTTTTGCATCATTTTTTAATTTGCCGTGCAAAAGCCCAATTTTGTATTCAGGGAATATATTTTGTTGCAAATTTTCCGCCTCAATAGTTGCCGCTTTTGCAGAAAGAGTTTCACTTTCTTCAATCAACGGATAAACTATGTAAGCTTGTCGCCCTGCATCAATCTCGCGTCTAAGCAAGTTATAAATTTGTTTTTTAGAATTGCATAAAGCCGTTTTAATTGGTTTTCTACCTTTTGGCAGTTCATCAATAATTGTTAAATCCATATCACCATGAACTGAAAGAGCGAGAGTTCTAGGAATTGGAGTTGCGGTCATTGTTAAAACTTGTGGAGATTGAGCCTTTTTACGCAAGTTTAATCGTTGTTTAACACCAAAACGATGTTGTTCATCGATTACAATTGCACCCAAATTTGCAAATTCAACATTATCTTGTATAAGAGCATGTGTACCAACAGCAATATGAGTTTGTCCATTCCTAATATCTGTTTCCATAATTTCACGAATCTTTTTACGATTTGAGCCTAAAAACAATCCAACATGTAAACCTAATGGAGTTAGCCAATTTACCAAATTATTATAGTGTTGTTGTGCAAGTATTTCAGTCGGAGCCATCAAGGCACCCTGATAACCACATTCTACTGCAGCAAGAAGCATTGTACACGCAACGACCGTCTTACCGCTACCTACATCACCTTGCAAAAGTCTTTGCATGGGCTCATCTGACTGCAAATCATTCAATATTTCGTTTACAGCATTCATTTGCGCATGAGTTAATGTAAACGGCAAACCTTTAATAAAGTTCATCACAAGTCCGTTTTCATCAACTTTAAAATGGACAGAATTATGCTTATTTTTATTTTGCTCTCTTAATAGAGCTAATTTCATTTGCGAGATAAAAAATTCTTCAAAAACTAGTGAAAAACGAGCTTGCTCTAGTTTCTCCATAGTTTCTGGAAAATGCATTTGCATAACAGCATCTGCCTTATCCATTATATTATATTTACCACGTAAATAATCTGGAATAACCGTTTTAATAGTATATTTAAACGTATTCAACGCATTATAAATAGCTCTTCGCAAAGTTTTCATATTCAAACTTTCACTCAATGGATAAATAGGAACTATTCTACCCAAATTCAAGTTTGAGTTATCAAAAATATCGTCGGCAATTATTGAATAAGAAGGCTTGTCAATAGTCAATTGCATATTAAATTTATTTAGTTTGACCTCACCTGATACCATAATTCCAGCACCAACTGGAAACTGGGCTTTTGTGCGTTCTAAAATAAACCTATTAGATTTTGCTTGAAAGAAACTTAATTCAATAGCACCACTTTCATCTGCAATTTTGACCTTTATAACACCTAAATTATTTTTAGTAGTGAAGGCTTGAGAAGATTTTATGTATCCAAAAATAGTAGTTGTTTCACCTTCTTGAAGTTCGCGTATCATCGTTCTTCCAGAATAATCAATGTGACGTTTGGGGAAATAATATAACAAATCATTTGCCGTATAAACATTTAATTTATTCAACAAATAGCCGACCTTTGGACCAACACCTTTAACATAAGTTACATCACACTCATTCGGTAATTTCTTTTCTATATCAATATTCTTTTCTTCAACTTTTGGATAAAGTTCTTGATGCATTACCGCACGAAAACGAGTTAAAATTTTTCGTCTAATTGGCATTGATTCCATTGGATAGCGTTCAAAAGCCTCAATTAGCACTTGCCATTTGGGGCTTTTTGTCTTTTTGTATTCAGCTTTAATCTCCGACTGGATAAACTTTGAGAATGGTTTTGTACGTCCTTGAATATCAATATAACCATATTTTTCTTCAATTTCTACGGCTTGTCGGATTTTTTCAACTTGTTCACTATCCATTATTTAGCCTTATCAACAATTGATTCCACGTAATTGTTATTAAAATACTTATTTGCGACCTCCATAATATCTGATGGAGTAACACTTTGGATTAAATTTGTATACTTCTCTACAAAATCAAAGCCTCGTCCGGTTGTCTCGTACAAAGCAAGCCTAGAAGCTTTCTCAAGGTTTGTTTCCAACGCTAATACAAAATGTCCTATTAATTGGTCTTTTGCATCTTGTAACTCTTTTTCGCCTACAAATTCTCGTTTTAAAGTTTCCATTTCTTTTAACATTTTATCTTTTGAAAGTTGTGCCGTTGCGGGATTTGTACCAATATACATTGTAAAAGCACCCTTTAATACGTTAGGAGAAAAGCCAGTTCCGATTTGATAAGCAAGCCCCATTTGTTCTCTCAAATGTCTAAACAATCGAGAGCTCATGCCTGTTCCCAAGAATGAATCAATAACTTGCAAGGTTGCAAAATCTTTAAGATTTGTATTTCCATCTGTTTGCCAGCCTAAAATTATCCAAGACGTTTGTAAATCCTTTATTTCTTCTCTTACAATTTTTGTTTGAGTTCTTGACTTAATAGTATTTGCATAATCTTTGTAATTAAAAATGTTCCCTTTTGTTCCATTAAACATTTCTGAAATATCATTGATAATTTGTTGTTCGTCAACATCACCATTCACTGAAATAACTAAATTTTTAGGGTAGAAAATTGTATTATAAAAATCAACAATATCCTTTCTTTGAACTTTAGAAATATTTTTTTCCAAAACTTTTGATGTATTTGAATATACTGAACCTTCATAAATTGCCGTTCTATAATTTTCAAAAGCTCTACTCAATGGAACATCTCGTTTTGCTTTTATTGCTTGAAGCATTGTCTTTTTAGTTTTTTCAATTTCGTAATCATCAAAATTTGCATTATTAACCACTTCATTTAACAAATTCAAAGTTAGTGGAAGTTGTTGTTTTGTCGTCAAAACATTTATTGAAAAATAGTCAGCCACTGAAGAAGGTGAAATATTAATTCCGTTCTCTTCTAAAATTTGTGATAGTTCTATTTGAGAATACTTTTTTGTACCCTTCATCATTACACTTGCCATTAAATCAGCAGAACCAATTTTCTTTTCTAAAAATTCTCCACCTTTAGCTCTAATCGCAATCGCTACAATATCATTGTTCTGATGTTTATTTACAAGCAATGTTGCACCATTGTCTAAAATATACTTATTTGTGTTATATGCAGACTTAACCAATTTTGCATCATTATTTTGTTTTGTTTTTTTTACATTAGCATTTGAAACGGTTTGACTTTCTTTAGGTAAAACAATCGAAATTGCACAGTTATTTTCACCTAAATATTTATTAGCAACTCTTTTTACATCTTCGACAGTAACATTTTCGATACCTTTCAAGTAATTATCATAATCTTTTGGATTGCCTGTTAAAACTACTGTATATCCCATTTCTGATGCAATATTGGAAACTGATTCTCTTGCATAATGGGTATCTCGTTTTGTTATATTTTTTGCAGTTACTAATTCTTCTTGGGTAATGCCTTGCTTTTTTATTTTGGCAATTTCCTCAAAGATGGCTTGTTTTAGTTTTTCCTTGTTTTCAGGTAAAAAGTTAGTGCTTATAACAAAAATTCCATCGTCTTTCATTGAAAGATTTGATACTGAAATAGAAGTTACTAGCTGTTTTTGTTCCTTAATATCTTTGTAAAATCTTGAAGTTCTACCCTCACCCAAAATGGTTGAAAGAATATCTAGTGCAAACATATCTTTTGCGGTTGCATTTGTACCTCTGTAACCAATCATCATGTACGCAGAATTGCTATCAAAAGCTTCTTCTTTTAACCTTTGAGATAAGATAGGTGGTTCTTTTTTATAATGAATTTTATCAATTTTTCTAGCCTCACATTTAAAAGCCTCTTTAACCTTTTGAGCTGCCTCATCAGGATTTACATCTCCAACAATAACCGTAATCATATTTTCTGGAGCATAATGTGCTTTGTAATAATCTAAAATTTCTTCACGAGTAATTGTTTCAATAACTCGTGAAGTTCCAATTACTTGGCGTTTATACGGATGAACTTTAAACATAAGTTCATTCAAATTGTCATAAACAATATCAGATGGAGAGTTTTTATCCTTAGCAATTTCTTCTAAAACGACCTTTCTTTCTTTTTCCATTTCTTTGCGCGGAATTTGAGGATTCAAAAGCATATCAGCGTGTAATTTCAAGGCTAAATCAAAATCTTTTGATGGTAGTTTTATATAATAGTGCGTAAAATCTTTGCTTGTTGCCGCATTTGTAACTGCACCTTTTGCTTCTAAAATTCTATCAAAATCCCCAGTGGGGTGAGCTTCAGTTCCTTTAAAGAACAAATGTTCTAAAAAATGAGAAACACCTGTATTTTTATCGTTTTCATTGATTGAACCAGTTTTTATCCACGTATCTATAATAACAATAGAATTTGATGTAACTTGTTTTACAATAACTGTTTGTCCGTTATCAAGTTTGTAAACATTATAATCGTTCGCAAACGCGATTGAACCAAACAGCACTACACATAACAATACAATATATTTTTTCATAATAATATCCCCATAATTTTCCACCATTTTACACAAAAATTGAGATTGTTTCAAGTACGACAATTGGGTCATTATGGATAATATTTAACACCATATTATGTCACACAGATACTAAAGCGCCAGTAAAATAATTTCACTGGCGCTCGTCTATACATCTTACTCA
>CAVFBQ010000177.1:0-5565 GCA_963620455.1 uncultured Eubacteriales bacterium | reverse complement strand
GTTTGTAGCTGTATAAAATGCCTAAACGCATATTTGTGGCGTAATTTTTAGGATATCTTTTTGATAAATCGATGTTTTGGTCAATTAAAACATCCACCAAATAAGATTCAAATGCTGCATCTACGTTATATCTACTTTTTACATTATCATTAAAAATGTTGTGAATCATGTAAAAAATATTGAAAATACCAAACATGACCACGATAAACAAAGTGGTTAAAAATGTTTTTAAATAATCCCATCTATCACCCTCAAAAAGAGGATTTGGTTTCTTTTTAGATTTTTGAGATTGACTATTCATCTGCCTCTCTTATTGAAATAGAAGTTATACCTTTAATTTTTTCTACATCTTTATACAAAGATTGAATAGGATTATTACATTTTACGTTCATAAACGCAACTATTTTGGCAGAATCTCCTCCATCTGAATCAACATACTTGATTTCGTTAATATAAGGAAACTCGTTCATAATATAATTTTGAATGTCATTTACATCACATTTAGAACATTTTAAAGATAATCTCAAACGTTTATTGATTCTTTTAACTTTTGAAATAAAATTTCTTTCTAATTCTTTAACACCGATCAAAACCAATAGGCTTAAACATGTTGCAATAATTGCCATTCCATATTCATTTGCTCCACAAGCCATACCAATACCAGCGGCAAGCCATAATGTTGCAGCTGTTGTAATTCCGTGAACAGAAGAGCCGTTTCTCATAACTGCACCAGCACCGATAAAACCAATACCAGTAACAATTTGAGCTGCAATACGAGCGGTATCTCTCACGCCTGTAGCTTGGTCAATTATAACATTATCACCTATTGCGAATGTCGGAAAACCGTGAATTGAAAGAAGTGTAAAAATGCAAGATCCTAAACATACAAAAATATGTGTACGTAAACCTGCATTTTTATTTGTAAGTTCTCTTTCTAATCCCAGTGCAAAACCTAAAGCTATTGCAATTGATAAACTTATAAAATATTCTAAAATCATTTCCACCTATCTCATTCTACTTTTTGGATCAAGTACATCTCTTATTGTATCACCTATTAGATTAAATGATAATACCGCAACAAAAATTAAAAAACCTGGAGTTAATAACCATGGTCTATAAAGAATGTTCATATATTCTTGAGCCTCTTTTAACATATTACCCCAACTTGCATCAGGTTGTTGAATACCTAGCCCTAAGAAACTTAAACCACTTTCTGACAAAATATAAGACGGTACAGACAAAGTCATTGCAACAATTACATAACTTGTTGTTTGTGGCAAGATTTCTCTAATTATAATTCTTAAATTTGAAGCTCCAATCATCTTTGCTGATTGTACAAATTCTTGATTTTTAACTGACAAAACCATACCTCTAACTACTCTGGCAAATCCAGCCCAACCTATTAAAGCAAGAATTACGACAATCAATATTAAACGTTGAGTACTTGTCATATTTGACGGTAATATTGCCGCTAAAATAATTAACAGATAGAAACTTGGAATAGACATTATCGCCTCTGCAAATCTCATCATTAAAGTATCTGTAATTCCGCCGAAATACCCTGAAATTCCGCCATACAATAAACCTATTGGAAACAATACCAACAAGGCAAGAAATCCAATAGTCATTGAAATTCTACCACCGAATAACAAGCGCGAAAATACATCTCTACCGTTAATATCACCACCAAGCAGATACAATCTTCCGTCAGAATCTACCGTTACAAGGTGTCTATCCATTGGAATTACACCTAAAAAGTCGTATTCTTCACCTCTTGCAAAAAATTTCAAATAATATTTCTTGCTACGGTCTAATTTAAATACTGTTTGCATTAATTCTGCATCGTATTCTCTTTTGTAGTTATATGTGTAAGGGCGAGAAAACTTGCCATTTTCGTCTATTGTAAATACTGGTGAAGGTGGGACATAAGACAATTGTCTATCTGTATAATCCTTTGTATACGGAGCAATTATGTCTGCAAAAAATAAGCAGAAGTAAATAAATGCCAAAACTAAAAAGGCAATCCTTGCAAACTTATCTTTATAAATTCCTTTAATTATATCCTTTAACATGCCTGCCCCCTAAGCCTTTGCCCTAATTCGAGGATCAGTTAATATCAATAGAATATCAGCAATTAAGTTGCCAACAACAAGCATTATTGCGCCAATCATTAGTGATGCCATTACCAAGTTAATATCTGATTTTAATACAGCTTCCAAGATTAATCGTCCTAATCCTGGGTATTGAAATACATATTCTGTAAGAGCTGCACCTGACAAAAGCCCTGAAAATTCAAACCCCAACAATGTAATCATTGGATTTACAGCATTTCTTAATGCGTGTTTAAATATTACTTTAAACTCACTCAAACCTTTAGCCCTTGCAAATTTAACGTAGTCACTATCTAAAACATCTAGCAAATTAGCCCTCATTTGACGTTGCAAACCTGCCAAAGATATTGTAAACAAAACTAATACAGGTAAGCATAAATGATGAGCAATGTCCAAAACTTGGTGAATCAAATTCATATCATCAAAGTCATAAGAAGTTAATCCACCGACTGGAAACCAACCTGTTTTTACGGCAAAAATTAGCAATAAAATTGCAAAGAAGAATGATGGAATTGCCATTCCAATACTCGTTATAAAGGTTAAAAACCTATCAAAGGGAGTTTTCCAATTTACTGCGGCGAGAATACCTAACGGTACGCCAACAGACCAAGTTAGGAAAATAACCACCAAAGTTAATAACAAAGTGTTTGGGATTCGTTCCATTAATTTTACAGAAACTTTTTCACCTGTAGTTGTTACGCCTAAATCACCTTTTACAAAAGCTTTTGCCCACAATAAATATTGCACTGGTAGTGGTTTATTCAACCCTAATCTTTCTTTTTCTGCGTGCAAAGTGGCTTTTGAGATTGAAGGATTTAATTTTAATTCCGCTAATGGGTCAACAGGGCTTAATCTAATAATGAAAAAACATATCATTGATACTAAAATCAATAACGGAATTGTCTGCAATATTCTTCTTAGTATATAAAATAATATCTGCATTATTGATTGTCCTCATAAATTTCTTCAATATTGTAGGTTACGCCTGCAAGAGGTGAAGGAAATATATTTTTAAATTTCTTTCTTATTGCGACAATTCTTACTGGTGAATACAAATAAATTATAGGTTTTTCATCATAAATTATTTGTTGATATTCATCATATAGAATTTTTCGCTTGTTAAAATCTGTTTCTAATGCTGCTTTATCAAAGATTTCATCTAACCTTTTTTCAAATTCCAATCTATCATCAATAGTTTCATCACCAGTTCTTTGGTTAAATAAATGCAAAGAGCCGTTTGAATACCAAACATTCTTGCCGTCATGAGGTTCTAATGGCGAACCTGTCAAGCCCATAATTATCATATCCCAATCAAGAGTTGTTGTCATTTTGTTTACAAGAGAATTAAACTCTATAGGTTTGTAATTTACACGCATACCTAAATCCTCAAGGTCTTGTTTTATCATAACCCCAAGAGCTTCACGTTCAGTATTGCCCGCATTTGTTAGCAAATCAAACTCTACACGATTGTTATATTTATCATACAATTTGTCATTTTTACCAATGTGAAAACCACTTGCTTTCAACAAAGTTCGTGACTTATTCAAATCTCTGCCATGACCTTTTATATTTTTATTCAAGAAAATTGAGTTTAAGCTTTCTTCAGTAAATAAAGGTTTTGCAAGTCCATTAGCAATATTTTGAACCATACTTTTTCTATCAATTGCATAATCAACTGCTGTTCTAAAATTTTTGTCATTAAACCAGAATTGTTTTTCAGGTTGAACGTAATAATTTGTATCTAAACTTTTTCGTTTATTTAAGTTCAAAACCAAAAACATTGTACCTGTATCTGGTCCAATATTATAAATTCGATAATCTGATTTAGCTTCTTTTGATTTGTAAGGGGCTACATTTGAACCTCTTAAACCGATTACATCAATTTCTTTTGCTTCAAATTTTAGAATTTCGTTATTCAAATCCCCAACAATTAGATAGACCACCTTATCTAAGTATGGTAATTTTTTGTTTTGTTTGTTTATCATGTAATAATCAGGATTACGTTCAAAGACAACCCTTTGTGCCGCTTTATATTCTTTTAGTTTGAATGGACCACTAACTACAAAATCACTAGGATTTGTATTAGTTGAATAAAAGCTGTCAAAAGCTTTAGCGCCTTGTTTTACAACTGGTGCAAAAATATGTTTTGGAGCTATCTGAGTTGAAAGCAATCTTAAAAATGGTGAAAATGGTTTAGAAATAACAAATTTTACTGTATAATCATCAACCTTGTAAACTTTAGGTAATTTACCGTCAATAGTTACCATATCGCGAATAGAAGTATTACCTAAACCTGCTAAAATAATGTTATTCCAAGTAAATACGATATCATCAGCAATAATTGGAAAGCCATCAGACCAAATTGCTCCATGTCTTAATTTGACAATATAAGTCATTCCGTCTTTTGTTTCATAAGATTTTGCAAGTTTTGGAATAACCCTTCCATCTTTAGGGTCTGTTGTAAACAAACCATCAAACATCAAACCTGCCATTGAAGAAGATGTTGAATCCTTTGATGTAAACGGATTAAAAGTTTTAGGACCTTCACCAATTGTTGAACTTATTAATTCACCTCCGTAAGTTCCAACGGGGGCTTGTGATTGCAAATAATCCTTCCCCATTAAAACCACATTAATAGGGTCTTTCGGAAAGTTCACAACTCCGTTATCTTTTGTTACATCGTGTTTATAAACATCCTCAGTCGGAATGTCTTGTCTAATGCAAAGTTTTAGACATAACAAAATGATTGATATGAATAGTATTAGATAAAAAATTCGTTTCACTATTCTAAACTAACATAAAAGTAAGATTTTTTTATAACCCATTTTATGGATTTTCATATCTAATATATGCATACGCATTAAAATTCATTGAACCATACATCAATTTTAAAGTATTGTCATTAACTGGTTCCAATTTTACAAAATTAATTTCGTTTGCATCAAAGTCTTCTTCAGTTTCTGTTGCTGGAATTTTTCCTACAACATTGTATGCTTGACATAAATTTATAACAACTTTTCCATTATTTTTTGTACCAACAACTTTGTAATGACCTACAGGAATTTCTCCTGATGGAGTAACAACCGGTACCGTTAAATTTAACAATGGGTATTGCTCTTGAAAGTTACTTAAAAAATCCATTTCGCCATTACCACTTTTCATTAATGGATCACCAGCTTTTTTTTGCGCTCTAATTTTTTTAGCATTTTTCTTCTCTTCTAAAGCCTTCACAACTGCTTCATACTCTTTGTTGGTAATCATTTTTTGACCGTCCCAAGCATTTTCTGCTCCTGAAATATCACTCCAAGAAGCAGAAGTACCTGACACCTCTTCAGCAAATGCAAGAGATGAAAAAATCATGAATATAGATAATAGACATAGTAACTTGTTTCGCATATACTACTACTATAATAATTTTTATTTAAAAGTAAAGTGTTATTAAAAAATATACTCT
>CAVFBQ010000176.1:0-6913 GCA_963620455.1 uncultured Eubacteriales bacterium | reverse complement strand
ACTTAAAAACAACAAATGGTAAATGTTCAAACGGTAAGGTCTTAGATTGGACTACGAATACGTCTTGCAAGTAACTAGATTTTGTACTCTGCCGAATAAAACGTCATACTGCATGAGCAAAGCGAATTGTGGTATCTTTTTAAGGTTTATAGATATCGCAACGGAGTGCAGTATGACACAAATTATTATATAAACAAAAAAGAGGTCGAAAGACCTCTTTTTTGTTTATATGTTTTTGCAATTACAAATTCAACAATTGTTTAACTTCTCTACGTTTAACTTTTCTGGTTGTTGTTTTTGGAAGTTCTTTCTTATGAACGATAATGTTAATTGGTCGTTTATAAGGTGCTAAGTGTGCTGACAATTGTTTAACTTCTTCTCTAACAAGTTTGTTCAACTCTTCGTCAGATTTACCAGCCATGTAATTTTCTTTTGGAACAATTACTGCAACGATTTCTTCTGTACCGTCTTTTGTACCGCCAGAGCGAGAAGAACCCATTACGCAAACTTCTGCGAAGTTGTTGCTTGATTCAAGAACCGCCTCAACTTCTTCAGGGAACACTTTTTTACCACCTGAAAGTACAATCATGTTCTTGATTCTGCCTGTAATGTGAATGTGACCGTCCTTGTCTAAGTGACCGATATCACCTGTGTGTAGCCAACCGTCTTCGTCAATTGTTTCAGCTGTAAGTTCTGGTTGGTTATGGTATCCCTTCATTACAGAAGGTCCTTTTAATTGAATTTCGCCTGTTTCTTTGTCAATTCTACATTCAAAACCTGGAAGTGGTTTACCTACTGAGGTGTAGTCTTTACGTTTGTCATAGTTTACTGATACTACAGGGCTTGTTTCTGACAAACCGTAACCAGCATAAACTTTGATACCAATTGTTTCAAAGAAGTTTGCAACGTTTTTATCGATTGGAGCACCACCAGAAATACATCCTCTGAATTGACCACCAAAGTTGTCATGAATTTTCTTAAAAATCATTTTCTTAATTTTGAACGATGGAATGAATCTTGCAAGGTTGTACATGATAGGGAAAACTTTTCTTGCAACTGGATTGTTGTGAATTTCGTTTTCGATACCAGCTTTCAATAATTTTAAGAAGGCTGGTACAACTACCATGAATTGAACTTGTTTTTCTCTCATAATCATTAAAATGTCTTTTGGTTTTAATGATTGAGTGTAATAAACGGATGTACCTAATAACAAGAATGTTGAGAAACCTACGGTTAATTCAAACAAGTGGTTCATTGGTAAGATTGATAGAATTTTTGTATTTTCGCCTGCTGGAATAAACTCTGGAACAACTGTACTTAGAGCATTCAATTGAGCAAGCATGTTTCTGAATGAAATTTCAACCCCTTTAGGATTACCTGTTGTGCCTGAGGTATAAATGATGAAAGCTGTTGATTTTGAGCTTCTGTGTCTCCATTTGCAGTGAGGAGTTGAATTGATTGTGTACAAACTTGGAAGTGGCATGTTATAGCTTGGTTCGTCCATTACGATAATGTGCTCGATTGATGGAACTTCCTTTTGAATTTCTAAAGCTTTTTCGATATAAGTTTGTGAAACTAATAAAACTTTTGGTTGACAATCTGTAAGGATTGAAACAAGTTCAAACTTAGTTAACTTGATATCTAGCGGAACTGTTGTTGCGCCTGAAAGAATTGAGGCAAAAACGCAAGCACCATATTCTGGTTTTGATTCAGATAGAATAGCAACTCTGTCATTTTTTTGAACTTCTAAATCGTTGATAAGGTAGCTACCTAATTTTCTTGATAAAAGTCCTAAACCCTTGTATGTAAATTCTTTCCAGCCTAAAGCTGTTCTAATACCTAACGCAACTCTATCTCCGTAAACGTCAGTTTTTTCTTCCAATAAAAGAAGAACGTTGTTTTTTCTGTATTTCATCTTCCTCACCTATGTTTAAATATTCTTCCATTAAGAATGTCCTAGTATTATAAACTAAGTGACGTAGTAATGTCAATTTTACTATACATGTAATATTAGTATACATGTATGAGATTTTAATATTTGTATACATTATAAGGGGGATTTTTGTCTTATTTTAATGTAAAAAAATGTAAACATACCGTATAATAACCATGATTATAGTTGACTTTTAGCCAACTGTCATTAAAGACAAAGAGAAAGTATAAATAGTCGAAATACTAAAAAAGAGAAGAAAGTAGTTATACAAAAGATAGGAGAAACCGCTTATGGGTATGGCAGCATCACAGGCAAGATACTTAGGTCTTACCGCAAGAAAAACAAACGTTGAATATGAAGGTCAACAAATTAATCAAGCTCGTACTGCATTAGGTAACCAATCTGCTACTTTGTGGAATCAAATGTTAGGTTTGTCAATTCCAACATGTCCTAATACAACAGATTACACAACTGTACAGTACTCATTCAGTGATGGTTACAATGATTACACAATTTCTAATGTTCAGTCCGTAGAAAAAGAAATTGATGGAGTTAAGTACAACAAACAAATTACTTATTACTACAATCAAGACACATTCAAGGGTATTCAAGCTAAGAACACTAACCCTCAAGCACAAAAAATTGATAATTGGTCTGCAACAGTTAATACAGACAATATCGAAGTTATTGATGACGGTGCTGGCGGAGCTAAATATGCATTAGCTGGTGACAATACAATTGAAGTAACAAGAGACACCGTTGATACTACATCAACAGAGTACGCAGCTTACTTAAAGGCTAACAAATTAGATGCATTAGATGACGGTGAAGAATTATATTCATTCAAATACACTGATGCAGACGGCAATGAACAAACAGTTTATCAACGTGGTAATGATATTGTAGCTTTAGATGCTGCTAATGTTGGTCAAAAAATGAGTTCAGCAACATTGGCAAATAGTCCATCTTATATGGTTGGTAACTCAAAAGCTGAAGTATACAATGCTGATGACAAAGAACAAGCTGCAGCATTGGAACAAATTAGAAACGATTTTCCAGAACTTAAAGATGTTCCAGATGATGAAATCTACGTTTATAAGAAAACTGGAAACCAAATGTACTTTGCTACAAAATCTGACTTAGATACTTGTATTGCAAGTGGTCAAACTGATGTAAAAGATGACAGATTCCAAATTTCATCTCAAATTGATTACCAATCACCATTGAACCAATACTATGCAACAACAGTTTCCCAAAAAGTTGAAAACACTGATTACGCAATTATGGACGACAGTTCAGGTTCTGGTCGTTTCTCAAATGTTAAATTAAGCACAATGAGCGATACATTTGAGGTTAAATCAGAAGAAATTACTGATGAAAATGCTTATAATGATGCGATGAATCAATACAACTACGATGTAACTTGTTACGAAAAATCAATGGCAGATATCAACGCAAAAACATCTGTAATTCAAGAACAAGATAGACAACTTGAATTGAGATTGAAACAGTTAGAAACAGAACAAAAAGCGTTGACAACAGAAATGGATGCTGTTAAAGGTATCATTTCTAAGAACGTTGAATCTACATTCAAAACATTCTCATCATAGTAAATCAATTAAGATGCTTAGAAGTGCGTTGCGTTACATATTTAAGCGCACTTCTAAAGCGGATAGTAGTAACTTATGTAACGCGAAACCCCTAACGAGGTAAACGATTATGTCATACAAAAATGATAGTTTATTAGTTATAGCAAACAAATTCGGTACAGCATCAGGTGATGCTAAGGTTCAGCTATACGAAACTTACGACCGATTAAGAGATTTAACAGTATCAGGCTCCGCAAGTTCTGGTACAGGTTTTGAGTTGGCTGGTGGCGCGTTATATAAAGTTGCAAGTTTATTTGCACCATCGTCATTCATGACAACATTGGGTGGTACACAATCCTTCAATATCCCTGGTACATCATATTGGTCACCGATTACAGGTTCAACTGCACAAGTTAATGGTACAACATCTGCATTCGGTATTGGTAATTTGGGGAATTATTCTGGATTCCCAAGTGGTGCAGCAGGATTATCCTTAAGCGGATTTGCAACAGGTGGCGCATCTTCAATTACTGATACATTAAGCGGTTTCGGTACATCAAGTGGTGTTGTAACTGGTGGTGCGTCATCAATTGGTGCAATTGCCGATGTTGCAAGTGCAACAGCTTATGGTGTTGGTACTGCAAATGGTTACGGTATCGGCATGCAAAACGTAGTAATGCCTGTTGCGGGTATTATATCAGGTTGGGGCGGTATCATGACTGCTGCTGCTCCATACTTGGGCGAATATGGTTTGCCTGCAATTGTTATGGGTAATTTGATGCAAGGTACTTCATCTGCAGCTTTATCAGCTTATCAAAGTGTTTCTTCAAACATTTTGTCTAATGCTGATACAATCCTTTCTAACAAGGTAAGAAATATTGAAACAGTGTGCAAAATGCTTGATACACAAGGTGAAATTGTTAGAAAAATGTTGAAAGAAGGTATGGATTCAGATTCAAAAGCAATCCAAAACTTATAGTTAAAGAAATTCGGTAATGGAAACACGCACATATTTAAGAGTAATAATATACAAGCTTTTTGTGAATAACATATTTATAAAAACTCTGACATCTATTGTAAACTTTTATTACAATTTATGGAATTTTTTGCCCTCAAGCCTAAAGTTTAAGAAATCTATGCCGATAACATATTCGGATATGAAGAGAAACATCGTTTTCTTGAGTATCACGGGTGATAAGATAGACTGTACATGATTAAGACATGTTACAAACTTTTCAAATCATGCTAAAACATAGGCAATTATTGGAAAGAACATGTTTTTAAATATGTGAAGGTCAATCTATAAAGTTAAAAAGGAGTGAACATTATGTTCCAATCAGAAGCTTTACAGACTAACTTCAAAAGACTTATGAACTTCTTTGCTTATACAAGGAACTATTTTGTAAGAAATAATCCTATAAAAGCAATGGCAGACGATATAGTTAATGCGCTAAAAGAAGCTTTAACAGTACGTAAAAAGTTAAAAATGGCGCAATACAGACTAAATTATCATAAGTATCAATTTAACCGTATGGAAGCATTGATTGCAGAAAACAATCAACACAACTTCTTGAAGGGTAAAAACTTAAACGAAACAAGATAAAGGGATAAAACAATGGGTTTACTTACAGCTTCAATGAGAATGTTCACTTTGAACTCACAAAGATTGGATTTGGAATACAAAATTCAACTTGTTTCTCAAGCTAAATCTGATTTGACAGTGCAAGATGCACAATTGATAAATGCAGGTACTGACTTGAGTGCTGATAGTCCTGTTCTTAAACAATTAGAGGCAAGAAAAGAAAGGTTACATTTGTTAGAAAAGAAATTAGACCAACAAATGTTGCAATATCAATCTCAGTTGAAAATGGTTGAAACTGAATTGAAATCTTGTCAGACACAGTTCGATAAGAATGTATCAACCTCTTGTGGTTACCAATAGGAAGATTTTTAAAATGGCGCTTGTCCGCTGGACAAGCGCCATTTTTGTGCTTTGCCTCAATTGACAAGGGGCTAAAAATACGATAAAATGGTATATTATAGAGAGTTTTTAAGTCGAGAGGAGAAAAGAAAAACTGATATCAACTCTGTCACACGGGGGACAGGTTCACTAGGCTTATACTTTGCCTATTCGCTTTGTCAAATTGACAAATACTAAAAAGTGTCATGCTGAACTTGATTCAGCATCGCAAGGTCTATCTCAAATAACCATGCGACTCTGAAATAAATTCAGAGTGACAAATCCTCAAAAGTTGTTAAACCCTACCGAAAATCCGCAATTCAGAGTAACAGAATATCGTACATACTGCTCTACTTTTATAAAAATAGTTTACTAAAAACAACTCCCGTGATAAGATGAAGAAAAAGAGGTGAAATATGATTAAAAGACTAAAACAGATTTTTAATATACAAAACGAGTGTCATTCTGAACAAGTGGCAGAAACGCATAAAAGTATAGAAGAAAAATCTAACTTTTTGTCATTCCGAACTTGTTTCGGAATCGCAATGTTATTCCTAGGAGACCATGCGAGCCTGAAACGAGTTCAAGGTGACAACATGTTGAAAGCCTTTACACTTGCTGAAGTGCTAGTTGTAATTGGTATTATTGGTGTTGTATCAGCGTTAACTATTCCAAATTTGCAACAAGGTACAAATTCGCAAGAAGTTATCACAAAAGTAACAAAAGCAAGGGCAACAATTGATGAAGCTTACGGTCGTGCTATTGCGACTTATGGTGATCCTTGTCTTTGGGTTCAAGGTCAAACAACAGCAGCTGATCAAGCCGCTGTTTGGTATTCACGTATAATTGAAAACTTAAAAGTTGACAAGGATTGTGGACTAGTAGCCAATACAAACACAACTTGTTGGTATGATAGTAAAGGTAGTTTTGATGCAAATTATTATAAAGCAAGATTATCAGATGGTACATCAATAGCATTGTCAGCAAACACAGGTTCTATTGCAACAGGATATGGGTGTGGTAACACATACGCCTTTTTCGCATATATAGATATAGATGGTCCAAACAAAGGTTTAGGAGCTGACTGTGATGATATTTACAGCTTAGGCTTTAATGCATCAGGCTATGTTTATGCTGCCTCTCGTACGGGGAGTTTAGGCAAACAAGGTATATCGTGTGCTTATTGGGTATTAGATAAAGGTAATGCTGATTTCTTGAAGGCTTCTAACGTAAGTAATACCTTTAAATGTTCAAATGGTAAATACTTAGATTGGTCTAATAATACGACTTGTAACTAAGATTTAAAAACATCAACAAGCTGGGCGGAGTGTTCATTCCGCCTTTGTGCTGTTTGTAATGAACCACAATGTCATTCTAAACTCGTACTTGTTTCAGAATCTCATGGTTGCAGAGACCCTGAAACGAGTTCAG
>CAVFBQ010000175.1:0-3097 GCA_963620455.1 uncultured Eubacteriales bacterium | reverse complement strand
TAATTTTACAGGAAGTTTTAATTCTTTTGCAATAGCAAGAACGATAGCGCCTTTTGCCGAACCATCAAGTTTTGTAAGTGCAACTGATGTAAGATTTACAGCTTCAGTAAATACTTTTGCTTGTTGAAGCCCATTTTGACCAGTATTTGCATCTAGAACCAAAATACATTCTCTCAATGCCTCTGGAGCTTTCTTATCTATTACTGATTTAATTTTAGAAAGTTCTTCCATTAAATTGAACTTGTTTTGCAATCTTCCTGCTGTATCAACGAGAAGAATATCATAATTTTCGTTTTTAGCCTTTTCAATAGCTTCATAAACTACTGCCGCAGGATCACCTTTATCTTTTCGAACAATATCCGCACCAGCACGTTTTGACCAGATATCAAGTTGCTCTTCAGCTGCGGCTCTAAAAGTATCTGCCGCCGCAACTAAAACTTTTTTGCCACCTTGCTTAAATTGGTATGCTAATTTACCAATCAAGGTTGTTTTGCCAACGCCATTAACACCTGTAATAAACAGAATATTCAAACCGTCATCTTTAATATTTAGCCTTGTATCTCCTGTTTTTGATAATGTTTCTAAAAAGGATTTTTTCAAATAGTCTTTAACTTCGCTAGGTCTAATTTTTGTTTGATTTCTTAAATTATCAACCAACTCACTTGCATAACTAACGCCTAAATCCGCGCTAATTAGCAAATCCTCCATATCCTCTAGTACAAAGTCAGAAAACTCTTTTTCATCTTGAACTGTGTCAACAACATTTCCAACGAGAGTTTTTGCAGTTTTTGATACTGCATTTTTCAAGTTATCAAATGTATTAGAGAAAAAACCAAACATTATTTAATACCGTTTTCAAAAATAACTTTTGCTAATAAACCATTTACGAATGCTGAACTGTCTTCTGTTGAGTATTTCTTAGCCAATTCAACAGCTTCATCAACAACAACCTTATGAGGTACTTGTTCAACAAATAACAATTCAGAAATTGCAATTCTTAAAATATCTTTGTCAACTTTTACTAATCTATCAAAATCCCAACCATTTGCGTGTTCTTTGATAATATTATTAACTTCATCAGCGTGTTGTTTGTACGCTTCTGCAATTTTTACAGTGTATGCCTGAACATCAGTTTTGTTTTCAAGCGTTGTAAATTCTGCTATTTCTAAAGCCATTAATGCTTTTTCTGCGATGTCTAACAATTCATCAATTTTGTCCTTCATATCAGAAGTCATTGGAAGTGGAACAGGCAAATCCTTTGCTTCTAGAGGTCTTTGCAAGTTTGATTTGTCATTAGCCTCGTATTCGTCAAGATATTGTTTCATATCGATTAATGGTCCGATTGTAAGTTTCAAATCATTGCTTGCGTTATTTGTTAAAATTCTAACTGATTTTAATAAAATTTCGTTAAAATCATCTGTTGAATATTTTGAAATTACCTTGTCAAATTGTGAAAACAAAATTAATGCTAATTCTCTTGCTGCTCTACGTGCTTGCATATATACCTCTAATTTTTCATATGTGTTTTATCTCTTAATTTAATGCTATCACAAATTTTTTTTTCATGGTATATTTTAATCAGGAGTTTTTATTTAAAAGAAAGGTGTTAAAAACATGAAAAGAGCAATTGTAGTAGTTATCGACTCAATGGGTATTGGTGCAATGCCTGATTGCAGAGATTTTAACGACATTCCTGAATGTAATACATTAAAAAATGTTTGCGAATTCAATCACGGTTTGAACGTACCTAACTTAGCTAAATTAGGCTTAGGCAATATTCAAGATTTTGAAGGTATTGCTAAAGATGCTAACCCAATTGGTCAATACGGTACAATGAAAGAAAAATCAAACGGTAAAGATACAACAACTGGTCACTGGGAAATGGCTGGTATCGTTTTAAAAGAAGCATTTAAAACATTCACACAAACAGGTTTCCCTCAAGAAATTATTGATGAGTTCGTAAAAAGAACAAACTGCGGTGGCGTTTTAGCTAACTGTGCAGCTAGTGGCACAAAAGTAATTGTTGATTACAATGACGAACACCACGCAACAAAATACCCAATCGTTTACACCTCTGCTGATAGTGTATTCCAAATCGCTGTTGATACAGATATGATTCCATTAGAAACCTTGTACGATTGGTGTAAAATTGCAAGAAAAATGTTTGATGATTTAGGCGTAACAGTTTCTCGTGTAATCGCAAGACCTTACCACTTAGTAGATGGTGTTCCTACTCGTGTTGGTAAAGACAGACGTGACTACGTTCTTGCACCAGACCAAGACACAATGTTAACAGAGGTTGAAAAAGCTAACGGTACCGTTATCGCTATCGGTAAAATTGAAGACATCTTCTGCAAACAAGGTGTAACTCATGCAATCCACACAGGTTCTAACAAAGAAGGTTTAGATTTAACTTTAAAAGCAATCAACAACGCTCTTGATTTAAAATCAATCGCATACAAAGATGTTCCAAATGCTGACAAATCTTTAATATTCACCAACCTTGTAGATACAGATATGTTATTCGGTCACAGAAACGATGCTGTTGGTTATGGTAAAGCTATTGAAGAAATCGATACTTACATTCCAAAATTCATCGATGCTATGGGTGAAGATGATTACTTAATCATCACAGCTGATCACGGTTGCGACCCAACAGTTCCAGGTACAGACCATACTCGTGAATATGTACCAATTCTTATTTACAGCAAAAAATTGCAACCTAAAGACTTAGGTGTACTAGATGGCTTAGACTCAGTAGCTAAATTTGTAAAAGAATGGATTTTTTAAATTGTTTGATTTATAATATAAATCGAATTACGGTATAACACAATAAAAAGGAGAAAAATATGAACGTAAAAGTTGAAGATAGCTGCATTGCATGTGGCGCATGCGAATCAATTTGTGACAAAGTTTTCACAGTAGAAGACATGGCAAAAGTTAACGAAGCAGAAGTTGCTGCTAACGAAGATTCAGTTAAAGAAGCTGCTGAATCATGCCCAGTAGGCGCTATCATTATTGAATAGTTAATTCGATAAGATATTTTTAAGGCGGATTTTGAGGAACTCAAAATCCGCCTTTTCATTTAATATTTTTT
>CAVFBQ010000174.1:0-16753 GCA_963620455.1 uncultured Eubacteriales bacterium | reverse complement strand
AACTAATGCCATTTTAAAAGTTTTGTTCTATTCTTTTTATTGATAAATCTAAGTACTCTTTTTCTAGATCAATACCAATAAAATTCCTTCCACATTTTATAGCCATTATACCAGTAGTTGAGCTTCCTGTAAATGGGTCTAATATTAAATCACCTTTATTTGTTGATGCAAGAATAATTCGTCTTAACAATTCTAAAGGTTTTTGAGTTGGATGTTTTCCAAAAGTCTTTTCAGATAACTTTGTTGTATCTATTTGCCAAACAGAACGCATTTGCTTATTTGGCTTTTTAAGAGGGTCTTTTTCCCAGTTACCATTTTTCATTAAATCATAATTAAAAGTATGTTTACAGTTTTTATCCTTAATTGCCCATATTAATGTTTCATGGCTTGCTGTAAAGTATCTGCAACTCATATTTGGCGAAGCATTTGGTTTAAACCAACATATATCGTTTAATATTTTAAATCCAGCTTTTTGTAAAGCAAAACCACACATATATATAGAATGGTACGTTCCTGATATCCAAATTGTTCCATTTGGTTTTAAAACTCTTTTGCAAGCATTAATCCATTTTTGGTGAAATTCAAAATCTAAATCAACCCCATTGCTTTTATCCCAGTTCGCTTTATTTACGGAAACAATTTTGCCTGCTTGACAAGTAATCCCATCATTTGAAAGAAAATATGGAGGATCAGCAAAAATCATATCTACAGTTTCAGCATTTGCTTTTTCTAAAATTTCTATGCAATCTCCAAGATATAATTTCACTTGTTCTTTATCATAATAAGGTTTTATAATAATCCCCCTCCTTTTATGTTCTTTTGCGGTGGGATTTTTTGAGCATTTTTTGTTGGTACTCTTCATCAAATTGAAAACGATAACCCTCTTTATAACCCTTTGTTATAGCCTTTGAAAATCTTTTTCTTGTTTTCCAATAAGATGTATGAGCAGCCGCAAATGTTCGCCAACTTAAAGCTCTTGAGTAATCATAGAAAAAGCCTTCTTCATTTGAAAAAGTCATATTCGTCATTTTTTGAATTTCTTCATTCGTATAATTCACACCATTTGGAAACCCTAGTGGGTCATCTGCATAATTTACAGTCAAAAAGAAGAAATCTCTTTCTATCAAATATTTATACATCAAATGCATAAGTTTGCTTGATTCTAAATTTTTGTCTGCCATGTCAGAATAAAATAGCGGAATTGGGCTTGCATAATTGATTACACCAATAATTGAACCTTCTGGAGCGCAATATTTGTTAGTATATTCATCTATTTTTAAATAACCTTTTTTAAATTCGTCTTTATTTTTATTAATAAAAGTTGTCCCTAAAGCTGAGTAATCAAGAACATCAGAGCCTATAATTGAAAGAAGGCAAGCATCTTTTCTTGGATTTTTTCTAACAAATTTTAGCAAATCCTCATCTATACCTTTATCAATTAAATACTCTTCAAGGTTCAAATATGGCATTTTGTTAAACAAGTACTCCATTGTTATAAACGAACCTGCCGAATATCCAAGTAGAACAACCTTTTTGCCTTGAGAAGCCTGATCTTTTACTGTAATATCCAAGTCTTGAATAATTGGAATCATGTTATGAGTTTTTTGAACCCAAATTGCATCATGAAGACAATCTGCAATAGTGTTTCTTACGAAAAACGCAATCATTGGACTGATTGAGCGCAAAAGGTTTGCTGTCTCCTTCATTAACATCAAGTCATTTTGACTTTTATCACCCCAAAAGAAAATTGTTGGAGTTTCATCTATCACATAATGACCGTCATTTAGCAAGTATTTATGAGTAAATTTATCCTTTTCTATTTGATTTTTAAGAGTCGGATGAAATTTTTTAATCCCACTCAAAAACCAGTTTCTCATTTTAGTATTGTTATTATTTGAACCGTTTAGGTAAACAAAACTCACATTTGTTGTAGCAAAACAAGCACTTTGCAACATAAAAATCAATAAAATTAATGTAAAAATTCTTTTCATAATAAAATTATATCATGCTTGACTAAATTTCTTTTCTCTCAAAGAAATTATCTTTACAAACATCTTTTTTATTCGCTAAAGCTCCACATTTTGTACACGCCAAAATTTCACCAGAACTATCGATTGGCATGTAAACATGCTCACATTCTTCATAATCTTCAATAAATTCTGGTGAATCATCAGTAGCATCATATTGTTTGATGCACTTTTCTTCTTCAAGAATTTTTGGCTCTATGTAAGTTCTATACCAATATTTTTTAATAAATTCAAAAATGAACATATTAATATTATATTATAAATCGAATCCTAATGGTAATAATTCATCAATTGTATGAACTTCAGGTTGACCGTTTTCATCTTCTAGGATAATGTCAATACCTTTGTCAGAACGAAAATCGTTCATAACTTGTCTGCAAACACCACATGGTGCGCAACGTTTCATTTTTGGACCATAAATTGCAACTGCTACGATTTTTCTTTCACCGTTAACGATAGCATTAACAATTGCACTACGTTCAGCGCAAATTGTTGCACCAAAAGATGAATTCTCAACATTTGTTCCGATGTAAGTTCTGCCACTTTCCATTAAAACGCATGCGCCTACTGGAAAATTTGAATAAGGGGAATAGCTGTTTTCACTTGCTTTTTTAGCTTTTTCTAGTAATTCATTGTAATCCATTTATTAACTCCTTTTTAATAATTAGCACACTAAATAATAATATGTTATAATCTTAGCATGAAAAAATTTATAAGTCTTATTTTATTTTTACTTTTAATATGTTCTGGTCGTTGCTGGGCAACACAGTATAATGTTTTAGTGCTACCAACGAGCATTTTTGATGAATACACAGATTACATGGTATTTCCAAAATCTGCAGATATTATAGCGATGGATATTATTAACATTTATAATTTACAACCTCAAATGTCTGCGGTTCAACTTTATCAAATTAAAAACTCTATTAATCAACCTGCTAACAAATATTTTAAGCGCGAAGTCGTTAAAATGTTACACGACTATGATGTAAACTATTCTATCGACTTTAACACCGTGCAAAAACTTGCAAGCAGATTTAAAACAAAACAGGTACTTTTAATTTCTTGCCAAATGGATGCGCAAAATTATATTACACGTAGAACTCTTTGGGACTTCTTAAATATTCCCGGAGCAACTGTAATTGACCCTGCGTACAGACTTACAACCCAAATTACTTTGATTGATGCAAATAATCAAGTTATTTTGTGGCAAGAAAATTACCATAAATTGATTAGCTCTCGCGAGTCAAGAATTATGACTCAAACATATTCGCCTTCTAGCGAACAATTAGAAAAGGTTAAAAGATATTCAACTAAATTTTTATCTCCACAAGTTGTTCAAGAAACTCAATTAGCACTGATGAAAATTAACCAATACCAAGACTTAAATCTTCGTCCTGAAATTGTTAAACCAACAGCAGTTTCTATTGATAAATTTAAAATTGACGGTCGTCGTACCTCAGTTAGAAGCACTCGTTTTATGAAGAGTAAAACCAAAAGTGCTGCTCGCAAAATTGGTAAGGGAACAAAATCTTTGTTCGTAAAAACTAAGACTAATATAAAAGGATTTAAAGACACTAAAGCTGAAAAGCAATTGCTTAAAGAAAAAGACGATGCACTTCCACTAGAAGATAAAATTAAAAAGGCTCAAGAAGAACAAAAAGCAAAACTTGAAGCAAAATACGAAAAAGAACGTATCCGTCTTGAAAAGAAACTAGAACGTGAACAAATTAAGGCTGCAAAAAAAGCTGTAACTATTCAAATGCAAGAAGAACAGTTGAAAAATCAAACTCAAATAAATGAAGTAAAAGAATCTACAGAACAACAGCCTGAAAAACCTCAAAAACAAAAAGTTAAAAACAAACCAGATAATACAAAAGCCGATGTTAACATTGAGGTTAAAGAGGTAATTCAAAATACACCAAATATTTCAACTCCAACAGAAGTAATTAAAAATGAACAAAAATTAGTTCCAATAATAAGAACTAGACCTGTTTTGAGAGAAATCGATTATACAATCAACGATATTTAAACTCAGATTTTAAACAATAAGTAAAGTGCCATATTACCGACTTAGGTAATATGGCGCTTCTTAATATTACCATCAACATGTAGCCATTGTGGTATAGGAAAAAGAGCGCCTATGGTGTTAAATATAATTAAATCTTTTTCATACTTCCAGCTATTCTTAATTGAGTCCATTTGGACTCTTTTTTTTGCATTTTTAAGCTATAATTAACCTATGAAAACTTTTTTATTAAAATCTATGGGCTGTAAATCAAACCAATTTGAAGGCGCTATTATTGAAGAAAACCTTGTTAAATCAGGGTTTGAAAAAGTTAGCGATATAAAAGATGCAGACCTTTTTATACTTAACTCGTGTTCTGTTACTCACAAATCTGATGATGAGGCGCTTTATTTGCTAAGACACGCAAAACATACAAACGAAAATATTAAAACGCTTATAACAGGCTGTGTAGCACAAATTGAACGCAATAAGTTGCTTGAATATGCTTTTGTAGACTATGTTTTGGGTAATGATGAAAAATTGAATATCGTTGAATTTTTGCAAAAAAATGAAAGTTGCGAAGTCGGCGATATTATGAATATGAGCGACTTTCACGAAGCAGTGTTAATTGATACAACAAAAACTCGCGCAAGTTTAAAAATCCAAGACGGTTGCGATAACCGTTGCGCTTATTGCATTATCCCATTTGCAAGAGGTAAATCTCGCTCGGCTAAAAGCGATTTTATTATCAATCAAATTAAATCCTTTGAAAAACATGGATTTAAAGAGGTAATTTTTACAGGAATTCATATCGGTCAATGGGGCAAAGAATGGGGAAAAACTATTCTTGACCTGTTGAAAGAAGTTGAAGCAAATACAAACCTTCGCTATCGTTTGGGTTCTTTGTATCCAAATGAAATTACAGACGAGCTTTTAGACTTTTTGTCTAAATCAGAACAATTCTGCCCGCATTTTCATTTATCGCTACAATCCGCTTGCAATAGAACTTTAGAACGAATGAACAGACACTATAAAGTTGAAGATTATTTAGAACAAATTGAAAAAATAAATGATTTATTTGAACTTCCGTTCTTAGGAAGCGATGTTATTGCGGGTTTTGTTGGCGAAACACAAGAGGATTTTGAAACAACTCTTGAAAACTTAAATAAATCGGGCTTAACCGCAATCCACACATTCCCTTATTCAATTAGGAAGGGTACTCAAGCAGAAAAAATGGAAGGTCATTTGCCTGACAAAATAAAGGAAGAACGCGCAACGGCGATTAAGAAAATTTCAGCACAAAAGACTAAAGAATTTTTAGAGAAGAATGTTGGAACAGTTCATAACGCAATTGTAGAAAAGCACTTAGATAAGAAAACAGGAGTTTTGAAAGCGATTACAGAAAACTATATAACAGTTTTGCTAAATTCAAAAGATACTGATTTAATCAATACAATCCAAAAAGTTAAAATCACAGAAATCAAAAACGACAAAGCCTACGGCGAGATTATCTCGGTATGATTTTTGCATCGACTTCTTTTGAAATGTTTAGTGATTGGTTTAGGCTGTTTGCAAGTTCCCCAGCTGTTTTTGCTGTATAAAATTGTCCCCTTGTCACAAGCGCAACACATTGAAGTTGTGATATGTCGTCTGAATTCCTTACGTCATAAGCAATCACATCTATTTTCAAATTTGGCTGATTCTTTATCTCCCTAACAATAAATGTACAAGGACTTTCATCACAATTTTCTCCGCCATCTGTCAACAAAATTATATGTTTTTTACCTTGATAATTCAACAAATCCTTATACAAAGCTTGTTTTAGAGAATAAGTTATTGGTGTCATACCCATTGCACGAGTTTTTTCTATCTGTTTTGCTATCAGAGCCGAACCACCCATTGTAATTGGTGTCATCAATTTTGACGCTTTACAACTATCGTAAGGTGTAAATCCCATTCTATAACCATAAGCCCTCATTCCCACTTTATTTTGCGGATTTATTTTCGGCAAAATTTCACGCATAGTTTTCAACATTACATCAATTTTTCGCTCATTATGCAAAAATTCGTTCATGCTGTTTGAAAAATCAAGTATAAACAAGGTCTGTTCTTCACCTGTCTTGATATCATAGTTGTCATAATACTGCAGGTTGTAGTTGTCGGCAAAAGTTTTGCTGACAAATACAAGTAAAATAATAGCTAAAATATATTTTTTCATAATCTCAATTTAACGCTGTATTTTACTTTTTTAAATTCCTCTATTATCCGATATTTATGCTAGAATTTTATAAAAAGAGGAATTAATAATGAACGCACAAGAAGAAATTAAAAAAGCTGAAAATGCCGTAAGATCAGAATTTGAATATATTGACGAAATCAGAGATTTCAATCAAGCAAAAGTTTTGAAAGCTTTTTATGATAACAAAGTAGCACCTGAACATTTCTACACAGTTTCTGGCTACGGACATGACGATTTAGGACGTGAAATTTTAGATAAAGTCTATGCGCAAACATTTGGCGCAGAAAAAGCAATCGTTAGAACTCACTTCGCAACAGGCACTCACACTCTTGCTTGCGCTTTATTCGGCAAT
The DNA here is from genome assembly GCA_963620455.1 of uncultured Eubacteriales bacterium. Taxonomy (GTDB): domain Bacteria; phylum Cyanobacteriota; class Vampirovibrionia; order Gastranaerophilales; family Gastranaerophilaceae; genus UBA6984. The sequence continues at coordinate 10,127 of CAVFBQ010000174.1, read as the reverse complement.
CTACATGCCGGCGATAAGCTTGTTTCAGTTGCTGGAACACCTTATGACACAATGAGAGAAGTTATTGGACTTACAGGTTGTGAACTTAGCAAAAGAAATTCGCTAATTGGTAACGGAGTTTTATACGATGAAGTTCCTCTTTTAAACGGCACTGACATTGATTTTGATACATTAGAAAAGAAAATTGATGACTCTGTCACTATGGTTACAATCCAACGTTCAAGAGGTTATGAAACAAGAAAATCACTTACAATAGACGTTATTGAACGAATTTGCAAGGTTGTAAAATCTAAAAATCCAAACTGCATTTGTTTTGTAGATAATTGCTATGGCGAATTTACAGAAAAGAAAGAGCCATTAGAAGTTGGTGCAGACCTTATGGGTGGTTCATTAATCAAAAACCCAGGAGGCGGAATTGTTGAAACAGGTGGTTACATTGCAGGTAAAGCAGAACTTGTAGATGCCGCAGCAATAAGACTTACAGCACCAGGAGTAGGTGCAGAAGCAGGCGCAATGTTAAATCAACATCGTTTGATTTTTCAAGGTTTCTTTATGGCACCTTCAATAGTTGCAGATGTATTAAAAGGCTTAACTCTTGCTGCTAAAGTATTTGAAGATATGGGCTATATATCAACACCAAAATATCACGACAAGAGAACGGACATTATTCAAACGATTACTTTTAATCACAAGGAAGCATTAATTAAGTTCTGTCAAACAGTTCAAGCGCTTTCACCAATTAATGCTTATGTAACTCCAATCCCTGAATTAATCCCAGGATATGAAGATGAAGTTATTATGGCAGGTGGAACATTTATTGAAGGTTCTACAATTGAACTTTCTGCTGACGGACCTATTCGACCACCTTATGCCGTATTTTTCCAAGGTGGTTTGAATTACGCACATATCAAATTATGTTTGACTGGTATTTTAGAAAACTTCAAGGAGCTTTAATGATGAAAAAACTTTTAATTTCATTTTTTGCACTAAGCATTTTTTCAATAATGCCCGTTTGCGCGCAAGAATGTACAGCAGTAAGAGCGAGCCACATCTTGGTTAAAACTGAATCAGATGCAAAATTAATGCGTAGTTACATAGAAAAAGGGCTACCTTTTGAAGATGTTGCTGCAGGTTTTTCTCAATGTCCGTCAAAACGCAATGGCGGAGATTTGGGCTATTTTAGACGTGGAAAAATGGTAAAAGAATTTGAAAATGCAGCATTCCATATGGAAAAAGGCGAAATTTCTGAGCCAGTACAAACACAATTCGGTTGGCATATCATAAAAGTTACCGACAAAGTCTGCCCTGAAAAGTAAATTATTACTTCTGAATTTTTATTAATATCTTTATTGCGTTTAAAACAATTCTGCGTTAAAGAAAATGCCTTCTTCTGAAACCTCTTCAAAAAGTTCATCTTCCTTTTTCAAGGATTGAACTGTATGTGGGTGCAGGTCAATAAATACGTCAAAATCTTCTTCAATTTTGCCGATTATGCGCCAAATTTTTTCACGTTGTTCTTTAGATTGTTCTTTATTAAAAATTGCAACTAGCTCAATATCCTCGTCTTCATGCATTTTGCCATCTAAAAATAAGCCGAACAAGTAAATTCCGCTAAAATCATCGTTATATTCTTTTTTCAAATCTTTAATTAATTCGACAATTACATCGTCAATCTTGTTTGGCATTATTTAATAAGACTCCCAAGTTCTTCTCGTTTTGCGGAAATTTGTTCAGAATTTGCAAGATTTTTTACTGAAACTGTGCCATTTTGGATTTCGTCTTCACCCAGAATTACGGCAAAACGAGCAACTTTTGATGCTTTTTCAAGTTGTTTTGTGAATTTTTTGTTTGTCATATCAAAATCAACAGACAAACCTGATTTTCTCATATCAACAACAAGTTTAATTGCTTCCTCTTGGTTTGTTGAAACAACGTAAGCATCAAGCTTTTGAACTTCTCTTGCAGGAAGTAAAGAAATTAATCTCTCCATACCCATTGCAAAACCAACGGCTGGAGTGTCTTCACCACCTAAATTTCTTACCAAACTATCATAACGACCACCCCCACAAACAGCGTTTTGTGAGCCTAAGTTGTTTGATTTGATTTCAAAAACTGTTCTGTTGTAATAGTCTAAACCTCTTACCAATAGTTTGTTTACAGAATATTTAATTCCTAAAACATCTAAATATTTTTTTACTGCCTCAAAGTGGTCATGGCATTCAGGACAAATAAATTCTGATGTTATAACCTCTTTAACTTCAGGTTTTTCGTAAATTGCTTTACAATCTTCAACTTTGCAATCCAATAAACGTAACGGATTTTTTTCATAACGTTTTTGGCAATCAGGACAAAGGTCTTGTAAATAAGGTTTTAAGACTGCTTTCAATTTTGTTTTATATTCTTCACGACAAGTAGGACAACCAAGTGAATTGATTTCTACATCTAAATCGTTCAAGCCTATTTCGTTTAAGTAACTTACAGCCAAAGAGATAGCCTCAACATCTGCTGTTGGTTGAGCAATACCGAACATTTCCATACCTACTTGGTGGAATTGTCTTTGACGACCTGCTTGAGGACGTTCGTATCTGAACATCGGTCCTTTATACCATAATTTCACAGGTGCAGGAAGTCTATGCATACCGTTCTCAATATAAGAACGAACTACTCCTGCTGTATTTTCAGGGCGAAGTGTTAATGAACGTTCTGACTTTTCAAACGTATACATTTCTTTGTTTACGATATCTGTTGTATCACCAACGCCACGAGCAAAAAGTTCTGTTGCTTCAAAAATTGGTGTTCTAATTTCTTTAAATCCAGCTCTTGAGAAAACTCTGTTCGCTGCATCTTCAATAAAGTGCCAACTATCCATTTCTGTTGGCAAAATGTCCTTTGTACCTTTTTGTACTGTAATAATCTTAGCCATAGCAAAATGTTAGTACAAATAAGTCAATAAGGCAAGCACTCCTAGAAATTTGCTCCGTAAGTTTTGTTTGAGTTATCATATAATTAAGAGGAATTAAAATGTATAATGTAAAATCACTTAAAGCTGAAGAATTTATTGATGATGGCGAAATTTTGTCCACGATTGAATATGCAGAGCAAAATAAAAACAATAAAGAGTTAATTGAAAAAATCTTAAAAAAAGCGGAGGAACGAAAAGGCTTATCTCACCGCGAGGCAAGCGTTTTATTAGCTTGTGAAGATGAAGAAATTAATAAAAGAATTTATAAATTAGCTGAACAAATTAAAAAAGATTTTTATGGAAATAGAATTGTTTTATTCGCTCCACTTTATCTTTCAAATTATTGCGTAAACGGCTGTGTTTATTGTCCTTATCATTCAAAAAACAAAGATATTCCTCGTAAAAAAATGACTCAAGAAGAAATCGAAAGAGAAGTTATTGCACTTCAAGATATGGGTCACAAAAGACTAGCAATTGAAACTGGCGAAGACCCTGTTAACAACCCTATTGAGTATATTTTAGAAAGTTTAAAAACAATTTATAACGTAAAACATAAAAACGGTGCAATTCGTCGTGCAAATGTTAATATTGCGGCTACAACCGTTGAAAATTACCGTAAATTAAAAGAAGCGGGCATTGGAACTTATATTTTATTCCAAGAAACCTATAACAAAGAACGTTATGAACGTTTGCACCCAACAGGTCCAAAACATAATTATGCTTATCATACAGAAGCTATGGATAGAGCTATGGAAGGCGGAATTGATGATGTCGGCTTAGGCGTTTTGTTTGGACTTTCAACTTACAAATACGAATTTGCAGGACTTTTGATGCATGCTGAACACTTAGAAGCTGTACATGGCGTAGGTCCTCATACAATAAGTGTTCCAAGAATCAGAAAAGCAAATGATATTGACCCAAGTGCATTTAAAAATGGTATTAACGATGACACTTTCTGCAAAATCGTTGCTTGTATCAGAATTGCCGTACCTTACACAGGAATGATTGTTTCAACAAGAGAATCAAAGGATGTTAGAGAAAGAGTTTTACATTTAGGTATATCTCAAATATCAGGTGGTTCAAAGACATCAGTTGGCGGATATGATGAAAATGATTACACAAAAGAAGATTCTTCACAATTTGATGTTACTGATACTAGAACTTTAGACGAAGTTATGAAGTGGCTTATGGAAATAGGTTATCTTCCAAGTTTCTGCACTGCTTGCTACAGAGAAGGTCGTACGGGCGAAAGATTTATGGATATTTGCAAATCAAAACAAATTCAAAATTTCTGCCACCCAAATGCTATTATGACTTTGAAGGAGTTTTTGGAGGACTACGCAAAACCTGAAACAAAAGCTGTTGGCGACAAATTAATTAAAAAAGAATTAGAAACTCTTGAAAGCGAAAACGTTAAAAAACAGACAAAAGAAATCGTAGAAAAAATTGCAAACGGCGAAAGAGATTTTAGATTTTAAATATAACAACTAAGGCGCTACATTGAAGTTTACCCAATCCTTCAACCTTTTAAACCTCTATTATTGGTCTGTTTCTTCATGACCCTTTAATAATTTTTCAAAGTCTGACGGTTTAATGCTTTGTACAAAGGACTTAAACTCCTGTGCTTCTTCTTCATCTTTTGCTGGGTCTGTTGAAACAGCACCTTCTGAAAGTACGTTTGCAGCAACAAAAATCGGAGCATCAACTCTTATTGCAACAGCAATTGCATCTGATGGACGGCAATCAATTTCTAACGGTTCTTCACCTTCTTTTGTCAAAACTAAAGTTGCAAAGTATGTATCTTTTTCTACATCGTCTATTTCAACTTTTTCAAGTTCATAACCTGTTTGTTTAATAATTCCGATGATTAAATCGTGAGTCATTGGTCTTGCAACAGAAAGGTTTTCAATTTTTCTAATAATAGCACTGGCTTCAGCAGAACCAATCCAAATAGGAAGGGCTTTTCTATTGTCCTTATCGTTTAAAACAACAATTGGAGAACCAGTCCTTGTATCAAGTGCAATACCCATAACGCGCATTTCAATCATAGTTTATAACCTCTTAATTTTCTTCATTTTCATCGACATTTGAGTCGTTTTCTATCATTATATCATTAATTTCGTTTTTGTTAACCCTAACCAAGTGAGCAGATACTATCGCCGTAATCGGAACACAAGCCACAAGCGCAATACTACCAATCATTGCAGAGCAAATTTCTGTAACTACTTGATTTAAGTTAAAGAATTTTTGCAAATCGATATTTTGAGATAACAAAACCAACGGTAAAGACGAACCCAAATACACTAAAATCAATGTATTAGCCATTGTACCAATAATATCTTTACCCACATTCATGCCTGACAAAAACAATTCTTTTGTTGTCATTTTTGGGTTAATTATGTAGAACTCGTTAATACTACTTGCAATAGACATGCCAGTATCCATTACAGCACCTAACGTTGCCAATATTACAGAGGCTGTAAGTATACCTTTAAAATCCAAATTAGGGTCTGCAGAGTACAAAAACATGGTTTCTTCACAACAAAAACCTGTAAGTCTTGCAAATTTTATCGCCATAATTGACAGTAAAGATGCAAACAACAAACTTCCAATAACCCCGACGCTTGCAGATGTACTTTTATGGTTAAATCCGCCAACTGTGTACATTGTAAGAAGCGTTGAAAGTAAACTTACAATAAGAGCTGAAATAATCGGATTAAATCCACCTCTAACCATTGGAGCCATTACAAACAGGATTAAAGCAACGGTAAAAATAATTGAAAGTAAGCTATTTAGTCCTTTCATCTTACCTACAATCAGCAACATTGCGACAAATATTGCCATCAAGACGTAGACAAAATTTATTCTATGAATATCCGCAATGTCGTAGTTTACAGTTTCGCCGTCGTCCTCCATTTCTGAGTGAAGAATTACCTTATCGCCCTTGTGCAAAAAGATATCGTAATAAGGATTATTTGTAATCATATTAATCGTTTTGAACTCTTGACCTTTAAATTCACCTGTCAAAAGTTTTACGGTAACAACTTGTTTAACTTGGCTTTTATCAGAATAACTTTGTTCAACGTCTTCATATTGAACCCTTTGAACTCGTCCAAGTTCTGATTTCATAACCTTATCATCGTTTTGAGCGAACACAGGCAAGCTTAAAAACATTATAAAAACAAATATAATAAACTTTTTCATTTTTCTAATCTCCGAAAAGACTTTGTTGAGCAGAGTTTTGCTTAATTCCTAAATGTCTATATCCTTGAGGTGAAATTTTCCTACCTTGTGGAGTTCTTTGTAACAAACCTATTTGTAACAAATAAGGTTCGCAAACGTCCTCAAGAGTTCTAATATCTTCACCCAAAGCGGCTGCAAGCGTATTAATACCAACAGGTCCGCCATCGTATTTTTCAATAATCATTGTCAATAAGGCTCTATCTGTTGAATCTAAACCATATTCATCAATTTTAAGCGCCTTCAAGGAATTTTTTGCGACTTCTTCTGTAATTTCTCCGTCATATTTTACAATTGCGAAGTCTGAAACCCTTTTTACAAGCCTATTTGCAATACGAGGTGTTCCTCTTGAGCATTTTGCAATTGCATAAGCGCCTTCATCTGTAATTTTTATATTTAAAATTCCTGCGGTACGTTTGATTACTTGAGCTAATTCGTCAAAATTATAAAATTGAAGCCTGTGAACAATTCCAAATCTATCTCTTAATGGACCTGACAAAGCGCCCGCTTTTGTTGTTGCACCAATTAATGTAAACTTCGGCAAAGGAAGCCTCATGGTTTTTACAGTTTGGCTTTTACCTGTTGTCATATCAAGATAAAAATCCTCCATTGCTGGATAAAGAATTTCCTCTGTAACTTTATTCAAGCGGTGAATTTCGTCTATAAACAAAACTTCGCCACCTTTTAATGACATCAAAATTCCGATAATATCTCTTGGACGCTCTAGTGCTGGAGCTGAAGTAATCTTTAAATCTGCCCCCATTTGCTCTGCAATAACCCCTGCAAGTGTTGTTTTTCCAAGCCCTGGAGGACCATAAAATAGCATGTGGTCTAAATTTGTTTCACGTTTTTTAGCCGCCTCAATAGAGATTTGCAAAGTTTCTTTTAATTCAAATTGACCAATGTAACTCTCAAAATTTTTCGGACGAATTGAGTTCTCAAAAGTTTTGTCGTATTCAATTGTTTCAGCATTTACGACAGGGTTCTTTTTTATATTTTTTTTAAAATCATCATCATCTGATATTATTGCCATATTTTTATGGTAACATAAAAGAGGTTAAAAGGCGAGATTTTTATGTCATTCTGAACTTGTAGCAGAATCGCAAGGTTCTTTTGAAGAAACAATGCGACCATGAAATAAATTTAGGATGACAAATAAAAAAGTAGGGCAGGCAATGCCTGACAAAAGATAAAGGAAGAAAAAATGGTAAAAACATCAGAAAGATTAAATAACATTCCACCATATTTGTTTGTGGAAATTGACAAAAAAGTAGCTGCAGCAAAGGCTAAGGGTATTGATATTATCAGCTTAGGTGTTGGCGATCCCGACACTCCAACATTGCAAACAGTAGTTGATGCAATGCATGTTGCAATTGATAACCCTAAAAATCACGATTACCCTTCTTACAATGGTACTGAAGGTTTCAGAAAAGCCTCTGCGAAATGGATGAAAAAACGCTTTGGCGTTGATTTAGACCCTGATACAGAAATTATGTCTAACATCGGTTCTAAAGAAGCTATTGCTCATATCTTTTTTGCTTATGTTGATGACGGAGATTATACTCTAATCCCTGACCCAGCATATCCTGTTTACAAAAACGCAACTATTTTGGCTGGTGGTACACCTTACACAATGCCTTTATTAGAAGAAAACGGTTATTTACCTGACTTCGACAAAATTCCTGAAGACATTGCGAAAAAAGCTAAAATTATGTTCTTAAACTATCCAAACAACCCAACAGGCGCTGTTTGTGACTTAGATTTCTTGAAAAAAGCAGTTGACTACTGTAAAAAATATGACATTCTACTTTGCCAAGATATGGCATACTGTGAAATGACTTATGACGGCTATGTTTCACCTTCTGTATTTGAGGTTGAAGGCGCTAAAGACGTAGCTTTAGAATTTTATTCACACTCAAAATCATACAACATGACTGGTTGGCGTGTTGGCTTTGTTGCAGGTAACAAGGATGCAATCAAAGCTTTAGGCGATTTGAAAAACAATCTTGACTCTGGTACTTTTAAGGCAATTCAAGAGGCGGCTGAAAAAGCTTACGATATGCCAACAGAGGACCTAAAGGCACTTAACGATATGTACAAGGAACGTCGTGACATCATGGAAGCAGGTTTGAGAGAATTAGGCTGGAAAGTTAAACCTTCAAAAGCAACCTTCTATCTATGGTTGCCTGTTACTAAAGGTATGACAAGCGAAGAATTCGTTACTGCAATGCTTGAAAAGGCTGATATAGTTGTTCCACCAGGAAACGGTTACGGCAAATACGGCGAAGGATACTTTAGAATCGCTTTAACAAAGCCGAAAGAAGTATTACAAGAAGCTATAAACAGAATGAAAAAAGCTGGCATTAAATACGAATAATGTTTGACAAAACGAACAAACGAAGAATGAGTTTTGTGAGCCTGTCCCCAGTGTGACAAAATCGCATGGGTATTCCAACAAGACAATGCGACCCTGAAATAAATTCAGGGTGACATAATATTCCGTTTTGTCATTCTGAACTTGTTTCAGAATCGCAATGTTTTTCCAAATAAACCATGCGATCTCTGAACTATTCTTGGACCATTCGGGTTGTCGTGACTCTGCCGAACAAAAGTTGACTAAATGTCAAGTTTTGCGAGAGGTAAAACGCCCCACTCCAACTCACGGGCTCTCGCACCTGATATGGAATCTTACAAGATTACGCAACTAGGTTTAATTTTTTATTACCTTGTGTTTGAGCTTCTTTATCTTTTAATTTCAAATATCTTTCGCATTGTTTTGTTTTGTCATAACCTAACAAAACGCCCAAAATAAAGTCTTTTTCTGGTGTCAATTTGCCTAATGGAGTATCGCCGAAGGTTTTGACAACATCAACACAAGCCTTGTCACCTAAAAATACATTTAAATTTCTACCTTTTGGATCTGGTTGTAAATGGTAGTTCAAATTATCACGTTTTAAACGTGCTTCGATAGCATCTTTATCTTCCATTTGCATTGTTTGCAATACAAGTGGTCTAATTCCATGTTTATAACCATAAATTTGTTCATTCAAAACTGCAAATTTGTTGTTTTTGTATTCTTGAGTTGTAACTGGTGATACTGGGGCAACACTTACCATTTTTTCCTTCTCCTATAAAAATTATCTTAATTCTGCCTATACAAATCTTGTAAAAATATTTTTTGCTAGTTGTTGCAAAAATTCTTTACAAAATGTTAGGAAAGCTTAACATTTTGTCTATTTTTTATTGTATAAAAAAAGCGCGAAAGCTTATGCTTTCGCGCTATAACAACATTACTTGTTTACAGTTACAGACAAAAAACGACTCTGTCTGTAAGGTCTTTTCGGACTCTATCGTGCTATCACAATTATACTAAGTTCAATGCGATAGATGGAGCTTGGTTAGCTGTTGCTAACAAGCTTGCTGATGTTTGTTGAAGAATTTGTTGTTTGATGTAGTTTGAAGATTCTTCAGCGATATCAGCATCCTTAATCAATGAACTTGCAGAAGTTAAGTTTGTTTGCATAACGTTTGCTGATTCCATTGCTGATGTAATTGCAGATTGTTTACCACCTATTTGAGTTTGAGCGGCAGTAATTTCTTCAATAGCTTTATCAATAGTTTCTAAATAAGCTCTTGCTGAAGCATCATCTTTCCAAGCAACATCAGTCCCAAGTCCTAGACCGTCTCTTGTTGAGTCTTGGAATACTTTGCTATCCAAAGTAATTACTGAATTATCAGTTCCATCGATACCAACTTGAAGTTTAACTTCTGTTATTGAACCATCTAACAACTTCTTACCGTTGAATTCAGTTGAATTAGCAACACGGTCTATTTCTTTTAATCTTGCATTAATTTCAGTATTAATTGCTGTTAAAGCATCTGTACCATAAGTACCGTTTGCTGCTTGTTCAGTCAAATCTCTGAT
>CAVFBQ010000173.1:0-6917 GCA_963620455.1 uncultured Eubacteriales bacterium | reverse complement strand
CGGCATGCTTTTTGGGTGTTTTTATATGTAAAATCTATTAATATTTTAGTAATTTAAAATATTGCAATTCTGTTACACATAAGAATTATTTAGATATTGCATATATTTATTAACATAAATCTTATTAGAAATAGCTAAAAGTTCAGAACGGAAAAGTTCAGAAAAATCTGTGTCTTTTGATGCGCTACTTGGTGCAGAAAAGTCACGTGTAACAAAAGCTGCGTGAAGAGCTTTTTCAAATTCTACGCAGAAAAAGTTATATGCTACTTCAAGCGGATATATTTTTAGTGCAAGTTTTACTAAAGTATCAATGTTAGAAATGCTGAAAACTTGTTTTAAAACGCCTACAACAAACAAGAAAATTATTTGATTTCTTGAGTATTTTTTATTCTTCGGAGGTGTAATAATTTTTTGTTTTACATAGTTATTTACCATTGTTGATGTAATCAATTTTTCATCTAGTGTTGTTTTGAACGGATTTAAATTTGTGTTCAAAATTTCTATCACTTGCTCCATGTACAATCCGATATCAGGAAATTCCTCATATCTTGGACAATGATATTTAACCATATCTTTTGAAAATTTTGATTCAACAAACGCTGTCATATCAACCTCCAAACATATTATACTAGATAAAAAGATTTTCGCAAGGTGTGATTTAGTATTGAAAACTATTTCTTGACACTAGCAAATATACAATATAAAATAGTGGAACAGGGGGTATGTATGTCAATTATATTAACAGATGACGAATTAACTAGAGAGGATTTAAAAGGAATCAAAAGTATTACAGAGCATTTAGAAAAATCAATAGAGGAGCATAAAGATTTAGTTGCTGTAACTGATACTTACAACGATTTAGAAATGACATATCAAGATTTTCAAAACTTGATTACACAAACAGCAGGTGGTCTGCAACATTTAGGTATTAATAAAGGCGATTTTGTTTGCTTGTTTACAGAAAATAATGGTTACTTTATGAGTATGGCTCAAGCTATTATAAAAACAGGCGCAGTAGATGTTTTAAGAGGGTCAAATGCTCCAATTGAAGAACTTGATTATATTATGGGACACTCTGAACCAAAGGGCGTAATCGTTTATGACATGAAACTTTTAAATAAGTTGAAGGATAACCTAAATGCTCATAATTTAAACTTTATTATTGTTTTAAATAAAAAGGATTTTTCAAAAGAAGGTTTAAACGCTCCAGTTTATACGCTTGATGAAGTTGTAGAAATGGGTAGAGAAAATCCTTTCATTCCTGTTGAAATCAATCTAGTAGACCCTGCTACAATGCTTTATACATCAGGTACAACAGGTAATCCAAAAGGTGTATTACTTACTCATAGCAATATCGTTTCTCAAATGGAAGGTACTGAGGCTGGTTTTAAAGCTGTAGCTGGAGAAAACACTCTTCAAATTTTGCCTTGCTGGCATGCATACGAAAATTTGGCGCAATTCTATTACTATACAAAGGGTTGTCACTTACATTTTACAAATATCAGCAATTTGAAAAATGATTTGTTGAGATATAAAATTGATACAATGATGTCAGTTCCAAGAATTTGGGAAGCTTTCAGACTTGGTATTTACCAAAAACTAAAACAAAATTCTAAACTTGGATACTTCTTGTTTGACTTTGCTGTACAAAATAGTATTAACTATAAAATTCATAAAATGTATAGTGAAAGAAGACTTACAAACAAGAAAACAAGCTATAAACTACCATCAAATATTTATCACAAAGTTGCAAGATCATTCTTAAAACCATTACACGTATTGGCAACAAAAACTATTTACAAAAAGGTAAAGGAAGCTGCGGGTTTGGATAGAATTAGACTTTCAATCTCTGGTGGTGGTGCATTATCTTTAAAAGATGAATTATTCTATGATGCAATCGGTGTAAATTTAAGAATTGGTTATGGTTTGACAGAAACTTCTCCAGTATTAACTTTGCGTGGTATTCAATATCCAAACTATTTGGGCTGTGTTGGTAAACCTTATGCTCACACAAAAATTAGAGTTGTAGATCCTCAAACAATGAAAAAAGTTCATCTTTATACAAAAGGTCTTGTGCTTGCAAAAGGTCCACAGGTTATGAACGGATATTATAAAGACGAAGAAGCAACAAAGAAAGTATTTACAGAGGACGGCTGGTTTATTACTGGTGACTTGGGTTGGTTAACTCGTAATAATAACTTGGTTTTAGTTGGTCGTCAAAAAGAAACAATTGTTCTTTCAAGTGGTGAAAATGTAGAACCAATACCAATTGAAGAGGCAATTTTAGAAAGCCCATATATTGACCAAATCGTTTTGGTAGGTCAAGATGAGGCTAGCGTAGGTGCTTTGATTGTACCTTCAAAAATGGCACTAGATAAATGCGGAATTTTGGCAAAAGAGTTGAAATCGGGTAAAACTTTATCAATCAAAAATCCAAACTTACGTGAATTGATGAAGAAAGAAATTCAAACTTATATCAAAAATAAAACAGGATTGAAACCGTTTGAAAAAGTTAAAGAGTTTGAAGTTCTAAAGGACGGCTTCAGTATGGATAACGGACTTTTGAGCCAAACCGCAAAAGTAAAACGGAATGTTATTTTTGAAAAATATCAAGATATAATTAACAAAATGTTTAAAAAATAAAAAGTAGGGCGGGTTCGATTTTACCGAACCCGCCCTTTTCTTTTAAAACTTCAAACCCACTCTAAACCTCAAGGTATAATCTTTATTCCTTGTTCTTCAAGTTTTACCGGCATGGTTTCAAGCAGAGGAACTTGTTGTTTTTCTGTTGGTGAAATGTAAATTTGACCGCCTTGAAGTTTAATAGAATTTATCCATTCAGACCTTTGTTGCGCAAGTTTAATTCTGTCGTTTAAGTATTGTTGTGCGATAATTGCCGAATTTAAAAGGGCAAGGAATAATAAAATGTAGATAAAGATTTGTTTTTTACCTTTGAATTGCCCGTTGTATAAGAAAAATAACATTATAAACAGTGGCAAACTCCATAACTGTGGTACAAATCGGGCCCACCAAGCCTCGTGGTTGCCTAAAATCGATAGAGCAAGGATTGCCATTATGACAAAAAATAAGCGTTTGTCTTCTTTTGTTTTAAATCTTAAAAAAGCGCTCAAAATTAATGCATATAACAAAATTCCGCTGAAGAAGTATCCAAAACCACCTACACGCATATCTTCAAAATGAAAAATATCGTCGTTAGATATTGTAAACGGAATTTTTAGGGTTGGTTCCTCTTTGTTTATAAGTGGTGACAAGTTTCTTGATGAACTAAATAAAGAAACAAACAACTTTTTAAAACGGTTTGTGTTTTCAAATCCCGTAGGATATGAAGTTGTCATATATTCTTTGTTTGCGTTAAAAAATGAATTTTTAACAACTGGATAAAGCGGATTATAACCGCTTACCATATTTGTAATATATGGATTTATGCCTGTTAATAAGATTAAAAATGCTATTAAAATGCTAACTTTTAATAATTTTTTAGTAAAAAATGCTATCAGAAATGCCGTTAGTATAATTAAAACGGTGAAGAGCCCTGTTAACTTTATGTTTGCAAAGATTACCGAACTCATAACAACCATAAACAAAGTGTTTTTGTTTTGTGATTTTGTGTAGTTTACAAGTGCGAAAATAAGAATTAAAAATGCATAGTAAAATACACAATCTACGTAGTTTGTAAGCATTTGACATATACAAACAGGGTTAAATATAAACAAAAATGCAAATAACCCGCATTGCCAATTTGAAATATCTTTGTAATTTTTTATTGAATAAAAGCTATAGCAAAAAGCACTTAAGGCAAGGAGAAAGTTTGTTAATTTTGTCAATTCGATTTTGCCTGATAGTGCGTAAATGTTTGCGCCAATAATCTCAAAAAACTTCAAAAAATGTTGTCCATATTCTAATGAATACGGGAATTGATAAGGCATAGAGTTTGCAAATGCGGAAAGTTTTGTAAAAACAGGATTCCAACCCCATTTTAGCCAAATTATTGATGCTTGATGATAAGTTGTGCCGTCATACGAAAAATCAGGTATAAAGTAGCATATAGCACTAAAAATCAAGATTAAATCAAATAAAACAATAATTTGCGCGAGGAAGTTTTTGTTAGAAAATTTGTCGCATTTTACGGTTAAATACCAAAGAATAAAAATGGTTGTAATGCTTGATATAATTGGATAAATAGGATTTATTGATAACCCTAGAATAAAACCGACACTACTTAAAAGAAATAGTGAGAAAAGCCCTATTAATAATGAAATCGACCAGTTATAACAAATTTTCTTCATAAATTAATTATACAGGAAAAACATTATTTAATCTTTTTCAATAACAAAAGTAGTGGAATAATTACAAGCGCAAGAATACCGCAAATTCTGAAGGCTTCCATAAAGCCCCAAAGGCTTGCTTGTTTAACCATTGAGCCATAAAGTGAGTATTCTGCCATATATTGAGCAACATTGTATTGTGTGTATTGAGCTAGAGTACCAGCAGTTGAAGTCAATCGTTCAATGTAAACAGGGTTTAGAGGGTTTAAGTGGTCAACCATGTAAGATTGATGAATTTGAGAAAATCTAGAAACAAGAGTTGTAGCAACAGATGTACCAACCGCACCACCAATGTTTTTTAACATATTTTGAAGCCCTGTTGCGTTAGTCATTTGGCTATTTTTAAGTGTTACAACAGAAAGTGCAATAATTGGAATCATTGCCAACGTCATACCAAAACCGTAAATGTAGTTTGGAATAGCAATGTTAATTGTTGCAATATCAAGATTTAAGAATCCAAAGAAAATCCCTGCAATACCGATTAATGATAAGCCAATGGCAACAGCAAGACGTTCGTCAATCTTGTTTGCTAAGATACCATATAGAATAACACCTGTCATTGCACCGCAACCACGAGGCATAATTGCTAAACCACTATCAAAAGCACTGTAACCCATTAAGGATTGCAAGAATTGTGGCAAAAGCATCATTGAACCCATCATTACGCCCATGATGATTACTTGAATTAAAGTGCCGATTGTATAGTTTTTATCTTTAAATACGCTCATATCAACAAGTGGTTTTTCTTGTTTAATTTGAGATATAACAAAGGCAATAAAACATAACACACTGAAGGCTGTTAATTTGCAAATCCAAGCAGCATTAAACCAATCGGCATCGTTACCTTTATCAAAAATAACTTGCATTGAAATTAGCCATGCGGTTAAGAATAAGAACCCGATTTTGTCAAAATAAACATTTGATTGTTTTCTTGCATAAGGTGGATCTTCTAAGAAGATTGTAGTTAAATATACGGTCAAAATACCGATAGGAACGTTAATGAAGAAAATCCAAGGCCAAGACCAACAGTCAGTAATCCAGCCACCGACAACAGGTCCAATGATAGGAGCTACAACAACAACCAAACCGAAGGTTGCCATAGCTTTACCACGTTGGTCTTTAGGGAATCCTTCCAATAATACAGATTGAGAAACAGGTAGCAAACCGCCACCGCCGATACCTTGCATAATTCTTGCAAAGATAATCATTTCGATTGAGTTCGCTACCCCGCATAGGAATGATGAAAAAGTGAATATACAGATACTCATGATGAAGAAGTTTTTTCTTCCCATAAGTTTACAGAACCAATCAACGGCAGTAATCATAATACCGCTGGCTACAATATAACTTGTTAAAATCCAAGTAGATTCTTGACGGCTAACAGAAAATGTACCAGCCATGTGAGGTAGGGCAACATTTGCGATTGTTTCGTCTAAAACGAACATAAACGCTGCAAAAATGGTTGGAATTGCGATAATCCAAGGACCTTTGGACGGTTTCCATTCTTCTGTATTTTCTGTTACTTCACTAGCCATTATTTGTTATTTTTAACCTTTACTTTTGGAACTACACTCATGCCAGGAACGATATTGTATTCGTTAGGGTTAATTTCTTCGTCAAAAACGATTTTTACAGGAATTCTTTGTACGATTTTAACGAAACTACCAACGGCATTTTCAGGAGGGAATAAGCTAGCTTTTGCGCCAGATGCTCTTTGAATAGAGTCAATTTTACCTTTAAAAACTTTGTTTGGATAAGCATCAACCTTGATGTCAACAGGTTGACCTGCTCTCATCAAACCAACTTGGTTTTCTTTGAAGTTTGCAACCACCCAAACCTCGTTTGGAACGATTACAAATAGAGGGCTACCAACTTGAACATAAGTACCAATTTCAACTCTTTTGTTTGAAACTGTACCGTCTTGTGGAGCGTAAATTTTTGTGTAAGACAAGTTTAATTGAGCTTGGTCTTTTGCTGCTTTTAAAGATTTAATATCTGCATCAGCAACTTTGTTTTGTGCTTCTGACATAACATTTTCGTCAGCGTTTACTAATCTGGCTTGAGTTGATTCATATTTTGTTTGAACCATATCAAGTTGTTGTTTTGAAACTGCACCAGTTTTGTACAAATTTTGATATCTTTCTAAATCAGCTTTTGCGTTTTTAATTTCAATTTGTGTGGCGCTAAAGTTTGCTCTCGCAACTTTTTGACCAGCTAATGCTTTTTCGTAAAGAGCAGAGGCTCTGTCTAATGCAACCTTGTAATCAGTATTATCAATTACAGCAACCAAATCGCCTTTTTTAACCTTTTGGTTATCAGTCACTAAAACTTGTACGATGTGACCATTAACTTTTGGTGCAACTTGTACTGTATGATTTTCTACATAAGCGTCATCTGTTGATTGAAACTGCAAATTATAAACTATAAAACCTGTTACAACCAATGCTAAAACAAGAATTGCTGAAATTAGGATTGAACGTTTTAAGCTTTTATTTAAAGTTTTTTTAATTTCTTTTTCTTTGTTTTCTTCCATTATAATTTTCTCCTATATATTAAATTCAATAATTTCTG